>JBCCIX010000099.1:0-11535 GCA_039028075.1 Bacteroidota bacterium
ATTGAGGCCATGTATAGCGAATTACAGGCTGAAGAGGTGTTGCTTACAGCAGAAATGAAAAATGAACGTGTTAATGATATAAAAAAAAAGGAAAGCGATTTGGCCGAGTATCAAAAGAAGATATTTGGGTTTGATGGGCTGCTTTTTTTGAAAAAAAAGGAATTAATAAAACCAGTACAAGACAAAATATTTGATGCTGTGGAAAAAGTGTGTAAAGAACAGCGTTTAGCTATCTTGTTTGATAAAGCCGGTGATCTGGTGATGATCTACACAGACCCACGCCACGATTATACGGATTACGTATTGGATGAATTAGGGTTAGGCGACCCTAATGATGTAATTAAATAAAATAGTTGTTAATTAATAAAATCATGAGAAAGAGATCGTTACTAGCCGTATTAGCTTTTAGTTTAATTGGGGTTTGTGCACAAGGCCAAACTGCTATGAAGATAGGATATGCCGATGTAGACTATATTTTAGCACAAATGCCGGAATCCAAAGAGGTTGAAAGTCAGCTACAGACCACCAATACTCAACTCCAAAACCAATTACAAGCTAAGTATGAGGAGTACCAGCAGAAACTACAAGCGTACCAGCAGGGTGCGGCTACGATGTTAGATGCTGTTAGGCAAGATAAGGAAAGAGAACTGGCAGGTCTTGAGCAAAGTATACAAAAGTTCCAGCAAGATGCACAAGCTTCCATTCAAAAGAAAACAGCGGAGCTGATGGAACCTCTCACTAAGAAAATTGGCGATATGATAGAAGCGGTCGCCAAAGAACAAGGATATACTCATGTTTTAAATGGTCAAGTTGGTGGTATAGATGTGGTTCTGTATGCCGATGAGAAATATGACATTTCCGATGAGGTTCTAAAGAAGATGGGCATAACCCCAAGTGCGAACTAAAGAAACTGAACGTGAATAAACCAAAGCCTCTTGTACTGCAAGGGGCTTTTTAATGAGTGTAGTTGAGAAAACCTAAGATATTTTGAGCGCGTGGTAAAGCAATCATGTTATTTGGTCTTTGAAATAAGTCTTAAAGACTGCCGCATACCAAGTAACGCCAAACGTTGTGTTTCTGAGAGGCACTAGTTAAAGTAGTCTACTACCTTTTTTGCTTTGCTCTTACCTAAAAGCTCTTCAAGTTCCTTAAAGGGTACTTGTTTTATTTTTTCAATTGATTTATACGTTTGTAAAAGTTGATTCGTGGTTTTGGGACCTATGCCATCTATGTTATCCAATTCGGTGGTAAAAGAGGTTTTGCTTCTTTGATTCCTGTGAAATGTTATCGCAAACCTATGGGCTTCATCCCGAAGTCGCTGGATCAACATTAGCCCTGGTGACTTTTTGTGAATATGCACAGGATACTGGTCTTCGGGGAAATAAATCTCTTCGAGCCTTTTAGCGATTCCAACAATGGGAATACGACCGTATAAATCTAATGCTCTCAAGGCATCACACGCGCTGCTTAACTGCCCTTTGCCACCGTCGATAATAATGAGTTTTGGTAATTTTTCACCCTCATTGAGCAGCCGTTTATATCTTCTTCCTACCACTTCCTTCATGGAAGCGAAATCATCCGGCCCTTCTACGGTTTTTATATTGAAATGTCGGTAGTCTTTTTTAGAAGGCTTCCCATTTTTGAAGCAGACCATAGATGCCACCGGGTTGGTACCTTGTAAATTACTATTGTCAAAACACTCAATGTGAGTAGGTGCATCAGGTAATCTAAGGTCTTGCTGTAACCGCTCAATCACCTCATTCTTTTGACGTTTTGGCTTACTTCTCAGAAGCTTTTCTTTTTTGTATTCAAGTGCGTTTTTTAGTGATAGCTCAACAAGCTTTCTCTTATCACCAATTTTTGGGACCGTCGCCATAATATCGTCATCCAGTGCAAATTCATAATTGGAGAAAACAATTGTATGAGAACTATCATGCCTGTACCTGAGCTCTGAGGAAACGTACCCTAAGACATCTTCAGCAGATTCATCTTCAGCCTTTTTTTGCTCTACCGTTCTTGCCAGGATAATGGCCCCATCTTTGATCTGGATGTAGTTGATAATACAAAGGTTTGAGTCGTCACTTACCATCGAAAAAACATCCACATTGGTAAGCTTAGGATTAACCACGGTAGACTTAATCTGAAACTTATCAAGAAGGTCGAGCTTATTCTTGAATTTTTGAGCTTGTTCAAATTCCAAAGCTTCAGCAGCCTGCTTCATTTTATGAGTGAAAAACTTGGATACCACCGAGATGTTACCTTTCAAAATACTTCTGGCCTGATCTATTTCCTGATCGTAGTCGTTTTCTTCTTGTAAATCCTCGCAGGGACCCAGGCAATTGCCAATGTGATACTCCAGGCAAACTTTGAACTTGTTGGCTTCTATGTTGGCTTCACTTAGTTTGAGTTTACAGGTTCGAATGGTGTACAACTTCCTGATCAGATCCAGCACGCTTTTCATGGCAACGACGCTGGTGTACGGTCCAAAATATTCGCCTTTCGACGGATCATAGGTTCGTGTGGAGATTATTCGGGGGAAACGCTCTTTTACAATGCAGATGTAGGGAAAGGTTTTGTCGTCCTTCAGTAGTATGTTATATTTTGGTTGGTTGGCTTTGATGAGGTTATTTTCAAGCAGCAGGGCATCGAACTCACTGTTGGCAATGGTATATTCTATGGCTCGGATTTCTTCGGAAAGCTTTTTAGTTTTTCTGTTAAATCCGTGTGTCTTTGTGAAGTAGCTGGCTACCCGTTTTTTGATGTTTTTGGCTTTTCCTACGTAAATCAATTGATCATCTTGATCATAAAAACGATATACACCAGGATTAGAAGGGAGTCTGTTTCTATTGTCAACCGAAAACTTTGAGCTCTCCATCAAGAAGCATCTTCGTGATCATTTGGGTCCCATTCTTCAACAGGTTGCGTGATCAAACTATCGGCTTCGTTTGTTTTGTACTTATCGCAATCTAGCGCTACGTCTATACCTTTGACAGGGCGTTGAAATTTACCTTTTTCGTAACTGAGTGCTTCATCATTGTAAACCTTGGTCATATACTTTACCCATATAGGTTGTGCAGTCCGTCCCCCTTGGCCATCTACCCACCGTTCAAAATGTATGCTTCGTTCATCACCTCCAACCCATACTCCTGTAACAAGGTCTTTGGTAATTCCCATATACCAACCATCTGATGCATTATTAGTGGTACCCGTTTTACCACCTATCTCATTATCAATTTTTAAATCATAGGGAAGGTAAGAAGAGGTGCCTCTTTCTTCTTCCACCCCGCCTCTCAGCATGTAGAGCATTTTGTAGGCGTTTTGCTCGCTTATTGCCTGGCGTGTTTCGGGTACCCAATTTTCGAGTACATTACCGTTTTTATCCTCAATTCTACTGATGAAATAGGGTTTGGTGTAAATACCTTGGTTAACGAACGTGCTGTACGCACCCACCATTTCATATACCGAAACATCACTTACACCCAGCGCCAATGAATAGACTTCATCAAGATCACTCTCGATACCGACGCGCTGCGCATACTCTACCACATTCTTTGGCCGTACCCTTTGCATGAGGTGTGCGGTTATCGTATTTACTGATCTGGCCATAGCCTGTCTTATGGTCATAACTTCACCGGAACCATACTTTCCATCCGAATTCGGTGGTTGATAGGTCTTGCCGTTGGGTAGTTGGATACTCACCATCACATCAGGTACTTCGTAGCATGGTGGAAAGTTCTGCTCTATGGCCGTACCGTAAATGAAAGGTTTGAAGGTAGAGCCTGGCTGTCTTTTACCTAACCGAACGTGATCATACTTAAAGTATTTATGATTTATGCCTCCCACCCAGGCTTTGATATGACCGGTTTCCGGATCCATTGACATCATGCCGGCACGTAGGAAGCGCTTGTAGTAATTGATTGAATCCAACGGACTGAAAACGGTATCTATTTCTCCTTTCCAACTGAAGACACGCATCGGCCGTGGCGTTTTCATTATAATACCTATCGAGTCCGAATTTTTTCCATATTTCTTAACAAGTTGCCGGTAGTGTTCGGTTCTTCTAAAGCTTTTTTCCAAATAATTCGGAATGACTTGACCATTTATGCGCCAGGGTTCACGATCACCCCATTTTTCATTAAATGTATCTTGTAACTTGGACATATGCTCTGCTACTGCTTCTTCGGCATACCGCTGCATTCGGCTGTCAATAGTGGTATAAATTTTTAAGCCGTCCTCCCACAGGTCGTAACCGTGATCTTTACACCATTTCATTAGATCTCTGCGAATTACACTTCTAAAGTAGGTAGCTAATCCCGTGTTTTGATTTTTTACTTCGTAGTTGGAAACATCTATGGGTAATGCCTTGAGGGAGTCGAGTTCTTCTGCTGAAATAGGACCAAATCTGTTTAACTTGTTGAGTACTTCATTTCTTTTTTTCAGGGATCTTTCTGGGTTGATAATCGGATTAAAAGCCGTATTCCCCTGGAGTAATCCAATAAGAACTGCGGATTCCTGGTAGTTAAGACTATCTGCGGATTTACCAAAGTAAGTTTCAGCCGCTGATTTAATTCCAAAGGCCCCTTGCCCAAAAGGCACAGTATTTAGGTACATGGCAATTATCTCTTTCTTAGTGAAATTGCTCTCCAGTTGCGCCGATATCAACCATTCTTTGGTCTTAATGATGAGTTTATTAAGACCGGGCATCCTAAGTAACGGGGCATCAGACTCGGTTTCCCCTCTAAAGAGATTCTCTGCCAACTGCATGGTTATAGTGCTACCACCTCCCGCATATCCAAACGTGAGTACACCTTTAGCGGCCCTGAGTAGGCCTATAAGATCAATACCTGCATGACCATAAAAACGATGGTCTTCTGAAGAAAGTAAGGTAGTCACCAATTCCTCAGATAATTCATCATATCCAATTTGAAGTCGATTTAACAGATAATACCTTCCCAATGAAATACCATCTGCTGAGATGAGCTCCGAGGAAAGATCATTTTCAGGGTTTTCAAGCGTTTTTAAGCTGGGCATTCCACCATATAAACCGGCGAAGTTTATGTTCACGGTGTATACATAAACGGGCAGCAGAATAAATCCGGTAAAGGCGATTGACCATAGTACATAAACTGATTTTTTAAGCCACTTAGAACGAAGATCAAGCTTGTCTTTAAGACCCATTGGCATAGTTTTTTTCAAAAAATCGCTGGTAAGTTTCGGGGTCCTTACTCTCGTAAAAAATATTAAAATTACTCTTGCTTATCACAAATTTACTGAATTTGGAGTTCAGAGTATTCTCCGGTACCGGGTTGTTCTCAAGATACTTTTCAAAGTAGACTTCAGCCTGTTCCTTCGTATCGAAGTTAGATACCATAACCATGCTCAACTCCTCACTTAACCTAAGATTACTATTTAACAGATTTTCCTCTTCGAAGTTCTCGGTATTAAAGGCGGAAATGGAGCCTGTGATTTGATCCGTGATCCTTGCTTTGTTTTCGTAAACAAGAATGAAATAATGAAGTTCTTCAAAGTACTGAATATAGCTTGTTCCCAAAACGCGCCTTTGACGCTCGCTAAAGGACCTGGAGGCTTCTAAAAGATCTTTAGCGTAGGGGGTAATATCGGTTTCAGGATTTTTTTCAATGAACTCACCCAGTTGGTATTGATAGAGGTTAATGTCCTCCGTTTTACCGGTGATCAATATCTTCAGCAGATGCAGTCTGGGGGTAAAAACAGTTTCTGGATATTGCTTTAAACCATCGTTCAAAATTAAAATGGCAGAATCATAATTTTCACGCTCAAATTCGCGGTAAGCCAGCTTATATACTATTTTTAGTTTTTCATTCGCCAGGGTACTTTCTTCTGCGTAGTTAGGATTTTCAATTAGTTTGGCAAACGTGGTATTTGGGTATTCGGATAATAATCGATCCGCATATCCTTCAAATTTCGAATCTGCTAAATCTTTGTAGATCAAATAAAGCTGATACAAGGCTTCAGCTTCATATTCCGTGTCTGGGAAACGTGAAAGCAGCGATTCAAAGGCGTTGGCGGAGTTAATATCCTCTTCTAAGTTAAACTTGTAAATATTACCTAGCTTATAATACGCTTCCTCAATTTTAGCCAGGGCCACGGTTTGCGCCTCTTCAGTAAGTGGAATTTCGTTGAACATAGCCTCAGCTCTGTTACTAGTGGAGGCTATCTCGTCGTTTTCTGCTTCCTCATTGTTAGTGCCAACTACTTCTTCGTTTGAAATATTTGGACCTGTACCTCCCTGTGCCAGTTCTTTGTTCGCCCTTCTCCAGTTATCTTCTAGCGGCCTATCTCCCCAAACTCTCACAAATTCTGACTGACCCTGAGCAACGGAGGACGGATTTCCGAAATACCAGGCGGAATTAGCAATACCCGTACTTTGGTTCCGAAGATTAAGATTATTTTGTCGTTGCTTTCTTCTTTCCTTTTCTTCAGCTGCTTTTTTTCTTTCTTCTTCTTCCAGCAGTATTTCTTCAATTTTAGCTCTGATTTGAGCCGTATCCAGTTTGGCTAAAGCCAGTAAACTATCTTGAATATAAATGGTATTAAGTTGCGTAACAAAATCAGCCAATATTTCTTGTCGTGCTTTGATTTTCGCATAGTTTTCGTAGTCCTCTGGTAAGGCGGTGACGGTACTATCGTAATACGATTTGGCAAGCTCATAATTCCGAAGGCTATCGTAGTAAATAGTCCCTAAGCGCAGGTAAGAAAGCCCTTTTTGTCGTTTGTTAGATGATGCCTCCAGTAAAGAGGATTTATAATGTTGGATAGCGAGATCGAGATTGTTTTGTTTCGCTTCAAATTCACCCATCTCAAAATAGATCTTGTCTTTAAACTCGCGGTTTTTTTTATCCGAAAGAAGTTTTTGAAAGATTTTACGCGTAGTTCTTGCATCTTTTGTTTTTCCAATTTCTGCCACCTGCGCCATGTTAAGACGCGCATAGAAATCGAGTTCATATTTCGGGTGGCTCGCGATGCACCTTTTGTAATGATTGAAAGCCTCAGCGTCAAATCCAAGGCTTTGATAAATTTGACCAATCATGAAATAGATCCGCCCTTTCCCATCTCTTTTCTTCAGCAAAGGGGCGGCCTTCACCAGATTTTCGAGTTGCTTATCTAAATTGCCCGTTTGCTCGTAAAAGTAAGCTCTATTCAAGTGTAGAAATTTTTCATTTTTCTTACTGATCTTTTCCTTCTTTAAATAATCAGATACGGAAATCGCATTATTGTATTCTTCATATGCGGTAAAAGTTTTGAGCAAGCGAATTAATGCTTCGTGGCGAGCGTCATCATCTTCACTATTGATGTTAACGTATTTGTAGGTTTCTATGGCATTGACAAAATCAAGTCCATAATGGCGGGCCAGCCCTACTAATATGTAACTATCATCAACCCATTTACTATTTTTATGTCTTTCTATGGCAATTGATGCTTTTTTTATAACCTCTTCGGTTTGTGTTTGGTAAGAGGCTGCAAGCGTTGAGTCCAATTGAGGATATATTTTGAGAATAGTATTGTAGTCGTCATCCCGATTCTCTTCTAGTATCTGTTCAATTTCCTCAATATTTTGTTTCGCATAGAAGTAGGCATTATACCTGGCGGTGGTATTATGGAAGGTTTTGCTGACGATATTTTTTCTTTCAGCTGAGCATGAAGCTAGAAATACCGTAGCTGCAAGACCATAAATAAACTGTTTGAATTGCATTTTAAAAACGCTGAGGGATAATCATCGCCTAGTACGTGGTTAACGCAAAAACTACTGTTTTACGTACAATAATAGTTTATAATATCTATTTTTGATCATTTATCATCTAATTCTATTTGGTTTTGAGGGCACGAAAAACACTGTCCAGTTGGTTGGTCAATAAGTACTTACTGATCATTAGAAATGAAGAGAACTTTGCCGAGAAGTCTACGCTCAGTTTTACTTATGCTAAAGTCATTCTATTGGCGGTCACGATTTTTATCGTCCTTATGTTGCTTAGCTTGTTCCTGGTAAAGACTTTATTGGCTCAGTGGTTTGATCCCAGGCATGCTCAGATAGAGTCGAACAAAAGATTAATGACGCTTCAGGTTAAGGTGGATTCTTTGGCCATTGAAGTAGATCAAAAAGATCGGTTTATTCTCAATTTTCAACGCGTACTAAGCGGAGACACTGCTCAAGTCTACGAAGCATACGATGACGTTACCAAGGCGGGTGCAGGCATTGTAAATAGTAATATCGATGTAACCAGCCTATCTCCGGTGGATTCCCAATTCAGACAAGATTTTGAGCAAACTGATTTATCGCTACTTCGATTTACCTCCGCAAGCTACAGTGATCTGCAGGAGATATTTTTCTTCTCGCCCATCGTTGGTTACGTATCAGCTCCGTATAACGTCCGCGAGGGACATTTTGGCATTGATATCGTAGCTAAGAAAAATGAACCTGTCAAATGCGTGGCCGATGGAACTGTAGTGATGGCTTCCTGGACTCAAGACTCAGGCTATGTTATGGCCATACAGCACCGGGGGAACATCATATCGGTGTATAAGCATAATGCTGAATTGTTAAAAGAAGTTGGTAACTTTGTTAATGCTGGGGAAATAATCTCTATCATTGGTAACACGGGCGATCTTACGGATGGTCCCCATTTGCATTTTGAACTTTGGTATAACGGCACTTCCGTTAATCCGGAAGAATTTGTCACTTTTTAAACTGGAAAAATCATGTTTGCATCAAAAGAAGATCACAAGGTAGCTGAAGAGATCAGCAACTCAAGTAACATCATCGGTAAAGGAACTACACTCCAGGGAGATATTGAGACTTTTGGTAATATGAGGATTGAAGGTAAGGTGGTGGGTAATGTGAAAACTAAATCAAAAATCGTTTTAGGACAATCTGCCAAAATTGATGGTAATGTTCTTGCTCAAAACGCTGAAGTAGAGGGAGAACTGAAAGGTAATATCCGGATCACAGATGTATTAATCCTTAAATCAACAGCAGTAATCCACGGTGATATTATCACCAACAAACTTATCGTTGAATCCGGGGCTACTTTCAACGGCGGATGTAAAATGGGGGTTACCGAAAACGATATCAAAATAGAAGGTGCTGCTTCAGTTCAGAATGGAAGATCCCTCAAAAAAGAAGAGGCCAAGGCCACGGCAATCTAATCCTTACATTAAGTACTCAGGAATTGGCGTGCAAATGGCAATGTCGATAGCTGCTTCTGGCTACATAGGATATATACTTGATCGCAAGTTGGCATTCCGATTTCCTATTTTGCTACTAACATTTATTATGCTTACGCTGGCTGGCAACGTTTATCTGCTTCACAAGAGTCTTAGAAAATAGTTTTGATGGCAAGTGATTCGGTTAGATTTATTGGTTTACTTGGCGTTCTTTTCGCTATTTATCTGATTCTATTTTACATTCTTAATCTATTCTTTCCATTCTCAAATCTCAAATATGCCTCTTTAATAGTAGGTGTGGTTTTTGTCATAACGGTAGGAGGTTATCTGGCACAAGTACTACTTTTCAAAAAAGTGCCTGATTATTCGATACACATTATTTTAATTGCTTTAGTGGTTAGGTTGGTAGTTTTTGGTGCCTTTATTTTTATGATGATCTATTTTAACAGAAGCCTGGCTACACAAAATGCGGTGATTTTCTTTGTCTCTTATCTTGGATTTACCTTAGCTGAATTAATAGCCTTAAGCAAAAAAATTAAACCGTCTGAGGCCGAGTCAAATTAAAATTTGAAATATTTTTTTTAGAAGCTTTAATATCTAGCTTTGCAGTCACATTAGATCAACCCTTCATCTTGGGATTTATTGCATAATAATGATTGTATCTTGGTATAAAAAAGCACTGCGGTTTTCATCTTTATGTATACTTTTTGTAACGATTTTTTCTCCCAATCGTCTCCAGGCGTCCACCGGAGATAGTGAGTTCAATGCCAGCGACGTTATTCTTCATCACGTCATGGATGATCATATTTGGCACTTTTTTGACGGCGATTTTGGTACGCTTTATCTTCCGGTAATCGTGTACACTGAAAATCACGGTTGGGACGTATTTTCATCGAGTAACTTTTACGATGAAGAACATAATCTTAAGCCATATAAAGACTACACTTTAGCCCACGGTCATATTTCCCTGACAGATGATGCTGAGGCCTTTTTACTGGATCTATCCATTACTAAAAACGTATTAATGCTTTTTATCAACGCCTCCATCCTTCTGATCGTATTTATTTCAGTAGGCAGATCATATAAAAGAGGGGTAGGAAAGGCACCTAAAGGATTACAATCTTTTCTGGAACCCGTGATCATATTTATTCGCGATGATATAGCCAAACCCAATATAGGGGCTAAATATGAAAAGTATTTACCCTTCTTACTAACCTTATTTTTCTTCATACTATTTGGTAATTTATTGGGATTGCTACCCGGTGCAGCTAATCTGACGGGAAATATAGCAGTAACCCTCACTCTCGCCCTATTTACTTTTGTTTTAACCAATATTAGCGGTAACAAAAACTACTGGAAACATATTTTTTGGACTCCGGGGGTGCCTTTGCCATTAAAATTTATCATTGTCCCGGTGGAATTTCTTGGCTTATTTACGAAGCCGTTTTCATTAACCGTACGTCTGTTTGTGGCTATCACAGCAGGTCATATTGTTATGTTGGCGCTAATTAGCCTTGTTTTTATATTCCGCAGTTATTTTGTAGGGATCGGTTCAACTGTCATAGTGCTTTTTATAAATTTAATCGAGTTGTTAGTTGCTGCTATACAAGCTTATGTATTTACCATGTTTTCAGCGCTATACATTGGATTGGCCACCGAGGATCATCATTAAAGTGAAATCTTTTGTTTAATCATAATTATATAAATCTATGTTAGCTCAAGTGTTATTACAAGCTACTTCCACCTTGGGGATTATGGGGGCAGGTATCGGTGCTGGTCTAGTCGCGATAGGCGCTGGATTAGGTATCGGTAGAATTGGAGGCTCTGCTATGGAAGCCATGGCAAGACAGCCAGAGGCCGCTGGTAAAATCCAAGGTGCTATGTTAATTATTGCTGCATTGATAGAGGTTGCCGCCCTTTTCGGGCTTGTAATTTGTCTATTGATTGCATTAGCATAACAAAAGGCAAGAGTCCGTGATCAACGATTGGTTGACATGGACTCTTTTTATATGACTTAATCAAATTAAAACAATGGATTTATTGACTCCCGGTTCAGGTCTAATATTTTGGCAAGCCTTAATTTTTCTTTTATTGATAATCTTGCTTGCTAAATTGGCTTGGAAACCAATTATTACCTCGCTAAAAATCAGAGAAGAGTCCATTCAAGAGGCTTTGGATTCGGCCGAAAAGGCGAAGGAAGAAATGGCTGCTTTGCAGGCTGATAACAAAAAGCTGTTGGATGAAGCTAGGATTGAAAGGGATCAGATTCTGAAAGATGCGCGTACGATGGCTAATAGCATTACGGAGGCGGCAAAAGAAGAAGCGACTAAGCAA
>JBCCIX010000100.1:0-11506 GCA_039028075.1 Bacteroidota bacterium
AGATCAAGATTTCAAGGCTTCGAGCACAACAGGATATTTGAACCTACAGCCGTTACTTGATATTCACCTTAACGATACCATCTCAGCTCCTAAAGCGGTGATGGGTAGTTATCAAACGGTTTATTTCTTTGCGATTATCGGATTGGTCACCTTATTGACAGCATTTGTCAATTACGTTAACCTTACTACTGCTCGTGCTCTTGATCGGGCTCGGGAAGTTGGTGTTCGAAAAGTTATCGGAGCACAGCGCGTACAGCTAATTGCTCAATTTCTTTCTGAGTCCGCAGTAACAATCTTTTTGGCTTTGGTGCTAGCCGTAGCCATGGCCTTTGTATTTAGTCCTGTAGTTCAAGATTGGACGGGTATTACATTCGCCAACACCTTATGGACAGAGCCATACTTGTGGCTTACGCTCTTAGCTTTATTTTGTATTTCCACGCTGATGGCGGGGTTGTACCCTTCTCTCATGCTCTCTTCATTCAAGCCAGCGGAGGTATTAAAGGGCACAAGTGGTCGTTTCAGGGTCGGTATACCTATTCGCCAGGGGCTAGTGGTATTTCAATTTACCACTTCATTTGTACTTTTGGTTGGGGCGTTTGTCGTCCACCTTCAGCTGCACTATATTCTGAATATGAATGTAGGCATTGGTTTAGAGCAGGTGATAACTGTACCTTCACCTCGCGTACTACCCGGAAAATCTACTAGGGCAGATGCTATTGAAACTTTTACACAGCAATTACACCAGCTTCCCGGTATTCAGCAAACAGCCACTTCTCACGAACTTCCCGGTCAAGGTTTTAATTTGAATACAGACCATGCCAGAAGAGTGGAAGCCATTCCTTCGAGTAATGTGCCGGCTTCTGCTGTTTGGATTGATGACAGTTTTGCTCGTTTATATGGTCTAAAATTACTGGCAGGGCCAGGTTTTAAGGATATATCTTTGGAAGCAGCTGACCAGGAACCTTTTCCTATTATGGCCAATGAAACGGCTATTAAGTCATTGGGGTTTGACTCGCCAATGCATGCATTAGACCAACGCATAGACCTGGCCAATGGAAATTTATGCTACATTGTAGGAGTTTTCAAGGATTTTAATTGGTCATCAGCGCATAAGCAACGTGAGAATGTGTTTTTTTTCCTCGGAGCAGGGCTTTCCCATATTTCAATTAAAGCGACTACAGAAAACCTACCTCAAACAATTTCTGATATTGAGAAAACCTACAAGCAGTTATTTCCTGGTAACCCTTTTCAATATGCCTTTGCTGATGAAACTTTTAAGGCGCAATACGGAAATGAACAACGCTTCGCAAAGCTATTCAATTTGTTCGTGGCCTTGGCTATTTTCATTGCCGGCTTAGGGCTATTCGGACTCACGACCTTTACAGTTCAACAGCGCAAAGTTGAAGTGGGGATTCGAAAAGTATTAGGGGCCACATTAGCAAGTGTAGTACTGCTCCTAAGTAGAGATCTCCTTAAACTTGTAATAGCAGGCTTTTTGATCGCTGTTCCAATAGCGTGGTACGTGATGAGCAGTTGGCTGGAAGATTTTGCGTATAGGATAGAAGTAGGCATGGGAGTCTTTCTCTTGGCCGGGGCTGTGACCGTCCTGATTGCGTTGATCACCTTAAGTTTCAAGTCCATTAAAGCCGCTCTGGCTAACCCCGTAGATTCCCTAAGAAATGAATAAACCCTCGCCACCGAAATTTTTCCATCACTTCCTCCGCTGGTTCTGCCGTCAGGATTACCTGGAAGAGATAGAAGGAGACATGGAGGAGCGGTTTCAGGATAACTTGAAAGCCTTTCCAGTAAAGAAAGCGAGGCGATTATATGCCTGGGATACTTTAAAGCTTTTGCGCGCTACACTGATGAAAAGGATGGGCGGGGATAAACGATTAAATCACTACGGTATGTTTCAACATTATTTAAAATCGGGGTACAGAAGCTTGATTCGGGACAAAACGTACGCAATAATTAGCACCTTAGGGTTGGCGGTCGGTATGGGGGTTTGTTTGACGATTGCCCAATTTATTTTTTTTGAACTCAGTTATGACAGGTTTCATGATGATTACCAGAATACCTACCGGGTAGTATTAAGGGAAGCAAATACGGAACTTCAAGAGACCTATCCTGATATAGGTCATGCCTTTGGGCCAACAGCCCAAGCAGTAATTCCCGAAGTAAGGCAATATGTTCGCAAAGAGCGCTTTAATCGAGGGGCTATTGTCACTAATCCTATCAATCAGCGGGTATTTCATGAAGAGATCAATGATCTGCTTTTTGTCGACCCTTCATTTTTCCAGGTTTTTAATTTCCCACTCATAAGTGGTAACCAAAGCGATCTATTTTCTAACAAATACAATGTTGTCATCACGGAAAGTACAGCCAAAAAGTACTTTGGTACCAAAGATCCGGTGGATAAAACACTTAGCATAAATGGTGCACCCTCACCTGGCGACTATACAGTTAGTGGCGTATTGGAGGATCCACCTCTTAATGGTCACCTGCAATTTGACTTTTTAATGCCTATTGCTAACTATTTAGAATATGGCTGGGGCGGAGTTGTAAAAAAGCAAGATGGATGGAAAGGGTTTTCCGTCATCACTTATCTCACTCTAGAACCAATGGCCGATTTAGACATGGTTAGTAAAAAGCTAAACGCACTCATTGCCCGACATAAAAGTGCCGGGGACGACATTGTAGAAGAGGTGATCTTGCAACCTATTTCCGATATATACCTAAAATCTGGCGACTTAACAGATGCTGGATTCATAGATCAAGTTGGTAGTGAACGGAATATTCGAATTTTTACAATTGTCTCTTTCCTGATCCTTTTAATTGGCTGGACGAATACTATCAACCTGGCCACATCTCAGGCTATTCAAAGAACCAAAGAGGTTGGGATAAGGAAATCAATCGGCGCTTTTAGAAGCCAACTTCTTGGCCAATTTATTTTTGAATCGTTATTGACTAGTCTGTTTGCAGCGTTACTTGCATTGGGGTTGGCTTTATTGTTCATTCCTACGCTTGAAAACATTCTTTCAAAGGAATTAACATTGAGTCTTTTCGCGCTTCCAAAATTTTGGATTGCTTTTGTTTTAGTAGTCTTTCTCGGTTCGATATTCTCTGGACTATATCCGGCGTTTGTTTTATCCTCTTTCAAGCCGATATCCATGTTGCGTTCCTACAAAACTTCTTCAAATGGAAATCCTAATTTGAGAAAAGGGCTGATCACCTTTCAATTCATAATCTCATTATCGCTGATCTCGGCTACCTATATGGTTTACAAGCAAACTGCCTTTATGAAAAGCAGAGATTTAGGTATGGACCTAGAGCAAATCTTAATACTACGAGGACCACAGGTTAATACTGATACATTGAATTACTACTCCCCTTTTTTCAATGAGCTTAAGGATCATCATGCCATTTCCGCAGTCACGGGAAGCCTTATGGTTCCAGGTCAATATTGGATCCTATCTTATCATAAATTAGGTCAACCACAAAGCGATATACCGCATTGCAGAGGTTTCTTTGCCGGTCTTGATTTTGTTAAAACCTACGGTCTTCAAATGGTAGCTGGTCAAGAGTTCACTGAGGCTATGGTCGATGAGGAAGCAGTTATCATTAACGAGGCCGCCGTGCAGGCCTTTGGATTTGCCACGCCAGAAGATGCGCTTGATCAAAAACTAAAAATAGGTAGGGCGAGAACTATCGTAGGAGTTATCAAAAATTTCCACTGGCATTCCTTAGCCGAAGATCATAAACCTTACGCTATTGATCTTTATGAAAAAAACGCTCACCCCTATATCTCGATTCGAATGAACACATCGAATTTTAAAGAAACACTTGAATATGTAGAGTCAGTATACCAAAATCATTTTCCTGCAGATCCATTTGACTTTTTTTTTGCTGATCAATCGTTCAATCAACAGTACAGTGCAGAAAATCAATTTGCTAAACTGTTCTTGTCTTTTTCGGGATTAGCGATATTGATAGGAAGTGTAGGGCTCTTTGCTTTAATTTCTTACTCTGCTAATTCAAAAATAAAGGAAATAGGGATTCGGAAGGTACTTGGTGCGACCACAGAAAACATTGTTCTGTTGTTATCTAAAGAATACTTCCTGCTTAGCGCAATCGCGATTATCATTAGTTCACCTGCTATATGGATTATGGGGAAGGCCTGGCTGGCTAACTATGCGTATCGAATCCCTTTTAGCCCGGACCTATTCCTGGTGCCTGGTCTCATCGTGATACTGATGGCGATTTTGATGGTTAGCCACAGGACATTAGCCTCAGCCAAAGCGAATCCAGTCGAATCCTTAAGAAATGAATAACAGACCGTCACCTCCCAAATTCTTTCTACGTTTCCTCCGCTGGTTCTGCCGTCAAAACTATCTGGAAGAGATAGAAGGAGATATGCAGGAACGGTTTCAGGACAATCTAGAACTTTTTCCAGTCAAGAAGGCCAGGCGATTATATGCCTGGGATACTTTAAAGCTTTTGCGCGCTACACTGATGAAAAGGATGGGCGGGGATAAACGATTAAATCACTACGGTATGTTTAAAAACTATTTAAAAACCTCGGTCCGAAACATTAAGCGTCATGCACTTTTCTCGGGTATCAATATCGTTGGATTGGCCATAAGTATGTCTATCGGCATATTTATGATTGTACTGCTTTCTGAGCTGCAGTCATTTGATTCCTTTCACGATAAGAAAGACAGAACGTATAGGGTAACTACTTCCAGGCAAGGTTTATTTCATGGCGAGCAGATCTACCTTGCTACAGCCTCTCACTACATCGGAGATCAAATAGAGCATAACATTCCGGAGGTAGAAGACGTACTCGTATTAAGGAGAAAACTCAGTGCGGAACTAACAGCTGATGAAAAGTCAATTCCGACCAGCGGTTATTATGCAACGGAATCATTCTTTGATGTCTTCTCATTTAAACTTTTAAAGGGTAACCCTAAAACTGCACTAAAAACGCCAGGTGCCGTCATATTAACAGAATCCACGGCAAAAAAACTGTTTCGCGATTCAGATCCCATCGGAAAAACTGTTGGAGTAGAAGGTAATAGCGACTTTGAAACAGGGATTATTACAGGAATTGTTGAAGATTCGCCAACTAACTCACACATAACATTTGAGATGCTGGTCTCAATGGCTACCATGGAAAACAGCCTGGTAGAGCATAGACGAAACATCAAGGGAAACCCTGGACATTATGCTGACAGCTATGTCTATTTGGTATTACAGGAAGATGCTGACATAGTAAAGGTCGAATCCATGATAGCTGATATGATGGCTGATCATAATTCGAGAAAAGCCCCGATGACACTCGCTTTGGAGCCTATGGGACAGTTTGTGATCGGAGGTGCGGGATTTCCGCCCGGCCCGACATTTTCAAAAACAAGAATCGACATGATGATTGGACTCACGATCATTGTGCTGTTAAGCGCCTGTTTTAATTACACTAATTTATCGCTGGCGAGAGCCTTGAGACGTTCTAAAGAGATCAGCGTTAGGAAAGTGGTGGGAGGTACATCACTTCAGATATTCTCACAATTCATATTGGAGGCCGTTCTTTTGTCATCGATGGCTGTGATCCTGGGTCTGGGACTATTCTTCTTGATTAAACCAGGCTTTTTGAACCTTCCGGAACTATCGATAGACGGCACAACCATATTCACGCTGAATGTGACTCCGATTCATCTTGTTTATTTTCTTCTGTTTACACTTTTTGTGGGCACTATTGCCGGTTTTTTCCCGGCTTTGACACTTTCTAAACTTAAGGCCACTGTGCTTTTCAAGGATGCCAGTAAGATGAAACTGTTGTCTGGAGTTAATACCAGACAAGCGCTGATCACCTTTCAATTTGCGCTGTCCATAGGCCTTATGGTGTGTGCTGTGATGGTGCATAGACAATATCAATATGTGTTGAACTATGATCTGGGGTATGATACGGACAATATCGTGAACATTAAGATCCAGGGAGACTACATGGACCTTTTGGAGAACGAATATGCAAAAATGTCTGAAGTGCTAGGCACCTCAGGATCTTCAGTGGTATTGGGAACCCGAAGCGCAGAATTGGGGGAAGCATTTTCTGAAGACAAGAGTGATACAATAATGTTCACCACTAATTACATTGACCAAAATTATTTGAACATGCACGGGTTTGAATTAATAGCTGGTACGGGATTTCAAGATCATTTAAAGGAGGAGCAAGTGCGAAATACCTTGGTCGTAAATGAGACATTTTTAAAAGAACTGGATCTGGGTGATCCATACGAAGCTATTGGAAAAAGCATATGGTATTTCGGTGAACAGAAAATGCAAATTCAAGGAGTGGTAAAAGATTTCATAAGCATGTCTTTGGATGCTGAAGTTCCGAAGGCTTTTGCATTTGTAAAAATGGGAGCAACAAATAATGGAATACTTGGGGTGAAAGTAGCGAGTAACGACTTGTGGAATACCATGGAAAAATTAGAAAAAAGCTATAAAGAATTAGACCCTGTTCATCCTTTTGAGGCTACCTTTTATGATGATGAAATTGCCAGAACATACGCTTCGAGCAAAACCACGTATTCGGTTATTTCATTTCTAGCCCTCTTAGCCATTTCTATTTCCACACTTGGTTTATTGGGTATGACGGTATACACGACTGAAGGTCGTATGAAAGAAATCAGCATTCGTAAAGTATTGGGCGCTGGAATTAACAGTTTGATGTTGCTGCTTTCACGAGGGTTTTTGATAATGATTGTTTTAGCGGCAGTGATGGCTATACCTGGTGCGCTATACTTAGTGGATAATATGATACTGAGCAAATTCCTCTACAGGGCTGAAATGGGACTTTTAGAAACGCTTTCAGGGTTCATAATAATATTACTTATCGGTGTCCTTACGGTTGGCTGGCAAGTGCGAACGGCAGCCGCTTAAAACCCTGCTGAACTATTACGAAATGAATAAGCCTTCGCCACCGAAACTCGTTCTTCGTTTTCTCCGCTGGTTTTGCCGGCCGGATTACCTGGAAGAAATTGAGGGGGACATGGAAGAGCGGTTTCAGGATAATTTGGAAGCCTTTTCGGCTAAAAAGGCAAAGCGACTGTATGCGTGGGACACTTTAAAGCTTTTGCGGTCTACGCTTGTGAAAAGGATGGGAGGAGATATTCGCTTAAATCACTACGGTATGTTTAAAAACTATCTAAAAAGTTCGGTTCGAAATATTACTCGAAATGCCCTTTTCTCAGGTATAAATGTGGTAGGACTGGCCATCAGTATGTCTGTGGGGGTGTTGATGATCCTGTTCCTTTCTGAAATCCATTCTTTCGATCAATTTCATGAAAAGAAAGACAGAACGTATAGAATAACCTCAACTGATGAATTTATGGGTAAGGAACATCATTGGGCTACTTCTTCTATTCTTATGGCCGATCAAATCGCAGAACAAGCTCCGGGTATAGAAGAGATAGCTATCATGCGTATCGGGTTGTCGGCCGAAGTCAAAACCAAAAGTGACTTTATCGACTTCTCTGGCTTTTATACTTGACCCTCATTCTTAGAAGTTTTTTCTTGCGATCTTAAAAAAGGAGCCCCGGCTACGGCACTATTCGAACCCAACAGTATCGTATTGACTGAGTCAACCGCTGAGAAGTTATTCGGTGGATGGATCCCTTGGGTAAATCATTGGATTTGGAAAGTACGGGAGGCTGGCAAAATCGAAACATCAATGGTATTGTAACAGGACTTGTGGCTGACCCACCTATAAACTCTCATATTCAGTTTGAAGCATTGGTTTCTTTAAAAACCTATGAGCAGCCCGCATCGGGATCAGGCTGGAGTAGTGATTTTAGGACCAATCCAGGAGATTATCAGACTAATTATGTGTATCTGACGCTAAATTCCAAAACCCATAAGGAAGAGGTAGAATCCATTATGGATGAAGTAATAAGTGAGCACTTTCCGGGTGCGCAAGCTCCCGTTATACACCGTTTACAGGCATTACGGCGATAGTTACCTCAATACCGGGACCGTCCTTCTCTCAAAATAAGATGTACGTTATGATTGGGCTGACGCTGGTTGTGATCTTTTCGGCTTGCTTTAATCATACTAACTTGTCTATAGCCCGATCACTAAGGCGAGTTAAGGAAGTCGGAGTAAGGAAAGTAAATGGGGCCTCGCAATATCAGGTCTTCGGACAGTTCATGACTGAGGCTGTTATCATTTCTATTGGTGCGCTGATTTTAGGATTTGTACTATTTTTTGTCATTAAGCCGGAGTTTTTTAAATCTTCCAAACCCGACCTCCCAAGGGCATCCTATGTTTAGCTTAGACATTATCTACGTCCATCTGCTTTGGTTTCTTGCCTTCTCCATGGCCGTAGGATGTACAGCAGGATTTTTACCGGCTTTTTTCTTATCTCGGCTAAAGACGCTTAGAGCATTTCATCCGGAAAAGAAAAGCGGAATACATAAAGGGCTTAGTTTAAGGAAGGGTCTTACTGTTTTCCAGTTTACACTTTCCATAGGTTTGATTATGTGCTCTGTGTTGATCTACAATCAATATGAATATGCTATGAATTATGAGCTCGGATATGACACGGAGAATATTGTGAATGTGGGTATTAAGGGAGATTATGCAGAACTACTTGAAAACGACTATGCTTCCCTGTCCGAAGTAGCAGAAACTTCACGATCGAAGCGGATATTAGGTTATTCAACGGTATTCGGAACTGCGCAAACGGAGGATAGGAGTCAGATGATCAGATTTTTGATCAATGAAGTAGATCACAACTATCTTGAGATGCACAATTTCCGACTGTTGGCAGGCTCAAAATTTCAGAAGCCCTTATCGAATAACGCGAATCGGGAACAGATCATTATTAATGAGGAGTTTATGCAGGCCTTAGGACTGAAATCTCCTGAAGCTACTGTAGGTTGACATCTTTGGTACAATGATCAAAAGTTACAGGTCATTGGCGTGGTAGAAAACTTCGTAACTACTTCGCTGGTTTGGGAGGTAGACAATAAATTCGGGTTTATCCAAAGTAATCTGAATGATGACGGGATTCTTGGGGGTGAAATTACAAGGGGACAACAAGTTTTCCGCGATTCAAAAATTGGAACAAAAGTTTAAGGAGCGAGATCCGGACCACCCTTTTGAAGCGGACTTTTACGACGATTTAATTGCCATCAGCTATCGTGAGTATAAATCAATGTATGCCATTATTTCTTTTTTAGCCTTTTTAGCCATTTCCATCTCTACACTTGGTTTATTAGGTATGGCTGTTTTTACGGTTGAGACACGAATTAAGGAAATTAGCATTCGAAAGGTATTAGGAGCTAGTAATAGTAATTTACTTAGGCTGTTGTCACGTGGTTTTCTTGTGATGGTAATCATTGCAGCGGCCTTGGCTATACCTATTACACTCTATCTGGTAGATGATTTCATTTTAAATCAATTTTCAGATAGAATTGAAATCGGGCCTCTGGAAGTACTATCAGGATTCATACTAGTCTTACTCATTGGAGCGTTTACCGTGGGTTGGCAAGTGCGAACCGCGGCCATTAAAAATCCGGCACACGTTCTCAGGCAAGAGTAGGTTCAGCTTTGTTATGTCTTGCTTCAATTAGATGCAATTCTCGTCTGATGGGATGGTTCATAATGTATGAAATAAGGATATCAGGAGCCACTACTCTCTGAAAATGCTACTACAATGATGTATTCAGGTGTCTTTTAGAAGGATCGTTTGCTGTTTTTCTTCCGCCCGCCTTTGGACCAGTAGTACCCGTTCAATCTTGTGGTGTTTATTTGCGGTGATGAGACTCACTTAACGATCAAAAATCACACGGATCCGATCCGGACAACGGTTCAGGTCTTGGTGCTCCAACTCATTAATTTTGCTTTAAAATTTTAATTCTTGCTTCAATAATTTATATTAACCTATATAATAAAAACAATGAAAACAATGAAAACAATGAAAACAATAGTTCTACATGTTTGCCTAGCTATTCTTCTCTTTGCCACTGGCTGTGCTGATAATAATTTGGCACCTAAAGATGATTTGGATTTAAACGAAATGGAACTAGAGTTGAACATGAAAGATTTTGGACTAGATAAGAAAATACCTATTGAAGGGCAACCTCTTTTAGATTTTATGTTGACGAATTATGATGAGCTTGAAGAGTTAGAACCGGAGTATCGCATAACATTTAGCCAACGAGATTCTGAGGCATATTATATGATATCGAAAATAGAAAAATCAACAACTTCTAACGGCAGAACTTCATTTGAAGAATTGGTTACTGAATGTAGAACTTGTCGATCCGAAAATTGTGTTAAAGAAGCTCTGGGCGAAGCTATTGGAGATGGTAAAGAAGATGTTGACATTGAGTATAGACGCAACACTTTCAGTGCTACAGTCTGCTGGACAAAAGTCAGTGAGGGTGGTTGAATAACGTTCTATTTACGAAGATTAGTAGTTCTGAATAAGTACCAAGGTTTTACAAGAATTAATAGCACCGGTTTTTGTTCGGTGCTTTTTAGTATCGTAGGCTTTAGGTAGGTTTTACCTATATATATGAAAAAGCAGAGAATTCGTTAAGTTTGCCAGACAAGCATATAACCTGATAAGGCCATGTATCTTTTAATCTGTTGGAGCGTTATTTTTTTATTTGCTCTTACAACTGCGAAATGGCCAAAAACACGTACAAGTCCAATACTTTCAAGCAATCCAAAAAGAAAAGTAGCGGCAAAAAGATAAATTTTGAACTTAAATTCTTGAAAGACAAGCGGTTCTAGCTTACGGTTGGATTCTTTCTGTTGTTAAGTTCTCTTTTCCTTTTTGTTTCCTTCTTGTCTTACCTATTTAAGGGTAAGGCAGACCAGAGTGTGTTAGGAGCAGTGGGAGATCAAAGGCACTAGATAAATGGGCGTATTATAATCAAGTTACTCTGGACTTTTCCAGACCAGTTAAACCGACCGATAACCCATTTATTGAATCATTTAATGGCTCATTCAGGGATGAGTGTTCGAATACGAATTGGTTCCTATCTTTGGAGGATGCCAAGGAGAAAGTCCTGCCTAGAAAGGTGGATCAAATTGAAAAAAAGTTCAACTTATACTGGTCTGATAATCGGTAAGGCTTCATATGAATAAGCTCAAGTCTATCATAGCATCAACTATAGTTGTACTCATCCCTATCAGCTTGATGATCTGGACAAGAATGCATCATTTTGTAGGGTATAGCGATCAGGGCTAAGTCCTGCTCTTGAATATCGTCTATTTTGCATGGTTTTTTATAGCAGGGGCTGATTTAGGGGTTAACCTGCAACAGCTCTAATTGGCTGTTACTGTAATTTTTACGTAGGTTCAGAACTCCTGACCTGATCCCGAAATATCGTAGCATAAGGCCATTGTTCGTAAATTAAAGTTGTCGTAAAAAAACGTAAAAACGAGCTAATACTATGCAAATGCAACTTCCGATTTTTCCATCTTCGATCAAGCT
>JBCCIX010000101.1:0-11462 GCA_039028075.1 Bacteroidota bacterium
CTGTTTGGAACAAATAATTTAGCTACTTTGGACAATCTGAATAACCTGGCAGTGATTAAACTAAAGAATGAGCAATATGTAGAAGCCCGCCAAGAATTCAGAGATATTTGGCTTCGCGCCAATAAAGCTGGTATAGTTCCATCTAGCTCCCTGGTGTATTATAAGAATTATGCATTAACATTTAATAAATTAGGAGATTTTGAATCGGCTGAGATAAAATTTGACAGTCTTACTGCTTATCGCGAAAAGTACTTACAGAATGATCTTGTCCGACTAAATAATTCCAGAAAGGAACTGGCCGAGGCGGCCATCGGAAATCAAAAATATGAAAAGGCGGAAGGAGTATTACGGTCAATTATTAGGGACCATCAAAAATCGATGCCCGACGATGGGGAACAGGATATTAGGGCCTACATTGAATTGGCAAAAATTAAAAAGATAAAAGGCGACGAAGTCACTACTCGTAAGATCAAGGGAGAAAACAGAGCTAGAATACTAAAGCGACTTGGCCCAGATGCGGAGGTTTATACGCTGAATGAAGCTATTTGACCCCATTTTGGATAAAATAATTGGCGCTTAGGATCAAATGAAGGATTAAAGAAATGTCTTTACTAAAAGAAATTGAGTTCTGGTACGGCAAAGTAGTTGAGCTTCCAAAAGAAGAGCGCCTTGATTACTTGCATAAACATCTTTCACAAAATGAGCAGGTGCTTAACGAAGTGAAAACACTGGTGCTGGAAGATAGTGATAGTCATAGCCTGTTAACACGTCTTCGAAACGAGCTTAATTCAGAACCAAATGAGGAATTGCAGAAACCTGTAATCGATCGCTATCATATCGTATCGGAACTAGGTCGCGGAGGAATGGCCGTTGTGTATCGCGCCTCGAGAACAGATGGTGAATTCGATCATGATGTAGCCGTAAAGGTGTTGAAACGCGGTATGGACACGGATGATATTATCAGACGTTTCAGGCAAGAACGCAATTTACTCGCTAGACTAAAACATCCCAATATAGCACAGATTTATGATGGAGGGGTTACTTCAGACGGGCGGCCTTATTTTGTTATGGAGCTGATCGAGGGTATGGATCTCATTGCGTATGCGGAGGCTGGTTCACTCTCAATCAGAAAAAGAATAGATTTATTCATTAAAGTAGGGAAGGCCGTTGAATTTGCGCATCAAAACCTGATCATACATCGGGATATCAAGCCTTCAAATATCCTTATCGATCAAAACGGAGAATTGAAGTTAATGGATTTTGGCATCGCCAAGTTAACCTCAATGGATGAGCACGAAGAATTTACACTTCCTGAACGCCATGTAATTACTCCAAAGTTTGCCAGCCCTGAACAATTACGGGGTGAAATAGTAGATATCCGAAGCGATGTTTATCAATTAGGTAAAGTATTAGAGGAATTGCGATCACCAAACCATGAAGATTCGGATTTAAAAGCTATCAATGATCTCTGTTTGAGAGAAGAAAGACAGCATCGCTATGCGAGTGTAAGTGAGTTACTAAATGATCTACACAACTTTTTATCGGGGATGCCGGTTAAAGCGCGTCGGGGAAACACGCTATATGCCCTTCAAAAATATATTAGTCGGAATAAAATAAAGGTAGTAAGTGCCTTCATCATACTGTTGATGATCGTTTCTGGCACACTTTTTTTCATCTGGCAGCAAAACGTTGCCAACAGGCGGATTCTTCTAGAAAAAAGGATCTCAACATCAACTTTAAATGTATTTTTTGACATATTTCAACAGGCTTACCCTTCCTATTCGAAAGGCGACACGCTGAACATATTTGATCTCTTAGTAATCGGTGATACGTTGTTAAGCACCAAAGCCAGTCCGCTCACCTACGGAAGGTACCTAAATTTAATAGGTGAAATTTACGATGGGTACTACCAGAGCGAGTCTGCAAAAAGTTATTACCAACGTGCTGTACATGTTTTTGAATCCTCAGCTACTGATTTCAAGGATTCCAAGGAGCTTCTTTACGTAGTTTACGGAAACTTGGTAGATGCTTATTTGGATAGTAATGACTACGATTCGGCTTACTATTATCTCGAATTATATGAAGATTACGCAGCTAAAAATGAATCCTATGAAGCCATATTACCCGATGTCTATTCAAGAGTTGCGTGGCTTGAAGTGAATAGAAAGAACTATGAAAGAGCTATAGCATATTACGAAAAGGCAATACATACAGTGGCTCAATTTGACGATCCCCTGGCTTTAGCCATAAAAAAGGCCTACTATGCGAGATTTCTGTGCTATTATTCCCTACATCAATATGAAGATAAAATAGATTCGCTTTACAGCTCTTCTTACCAGCTACTTTTAAAAAATGGGTTCAATAAAACAAGGAAGAATGATTTTGCCATGGTGGTTAATTTCATAGGCATCTATTACATGGATCTCAACCACTTAGATTCTGCTGCGTACTATTTTCATCAGGCCTTGGATATAAACATGGATTTATATGGACCTGGTAACTTAGCTACACTCGATAATCGAAATAATTTGGCCGCCATCAAATCTAAGCAAGGTTTACACTATGAGGCACGAGAAGAGTTCAGAGACCTCTGGCTGAAGGCAAATCAAGCTGGTGTAACGCCTCGCAATTCGCTGGTGTATTACGGAAATTATGCTGCAACCTTTAATAAACTGGGAGACTTCAAATCCGCCGAAATTAAATTTGACAGTCTGACCGCGTATCGCGAAAAGTTCCTTAAAAATGATGTTGTGCGGCTAAATCATGCCCGAGACAAACTTGCAGAAGCGGCCATCGGTCTTAAAAAGTACGAAAAGGCAGAGCGCATATTGAGGTTAATTATCACTGATCACGAAATATCTATGCCGGGTGATGGAGAACAAGATATTAGGGCCTATATCAAACTGGCGAAAATTAAAAGGCTGGAGGGCGATGAAGCTGCGGCACTGAGAATTAAAAATGAAAATAGTGATCGGATCTTGAATAGACTTGGTGCTGATGCTCAGGTGTTTACTCTTAATGAAGAGATCTGAAATAGTAAACAACATCGTTAAAAGTATTCCCACACTGTCAAAGGAGAAATACAGGTGGTTAACTTTACTATTTTTAACGAGTGTCATGTCACACTTCTATTGATGGTTATATCTACACAATTCAGTGATTCATGGAAACCTTACTAAGCCTTCGGGGCTTAGTAAGGTTGTTCGATCGTGAGTACAGTCGAAAAAGCACATCGTCATTTGATCTGTGACACGACACTAGTAATATCCGACTAAAATCGGGTGCACTTCAAATTGTCGCGGTTCAATCAAACTAAAGCTCTTTAACTCATCCATTACAAAGCGCCTCTTTTATTGTAATTCCTGATCAGGCGGCCAAGTTCCTTGGTTTTTGCTGTTTTTATCGCTTTTAGAATGATGCGGTGTTTCATCCTAGGATGCATTAAAATCTCCGACCTTAAGTCGTGTATCACTTGTTGTTGATGGGGTTCGAGAGGTATCAACGTTGAGAGTGATTGATGTTCAATACAGGTTCAGATAGGTTCGTATGGGACCGGGCGTTTATTTTTGCTTTAGGCTCATCTTCTTTGAATCGGTCCTTTTCCCTTTGTTTTTTTATTACAGGCTTAGCGATCAATGCGGCCCACAGTGAAATGGCACTCATCACGATCCACGAGACATCCACAAAGAAGGAATCTACGTAACCCATTCCCAGGGATTTCCAGAACCAGAGGCCACTCTGGATGCCATTTAAGATGGGGATAAGAACTCCTAATCCCCCCGCTAAAATCAGTGCATGCTTATTGATCTTAAAAGGGCTTTTGATGAAATACGCATAAATAGTGTAGGCCAACCAGAACAGTAAGAACACGTTAGACATCATTCCGAAGCTGTTTGGGAATAGCTTCACCAAGCAGAAAAAGAGGGCGATGGCGGGAAACAAGCCCAGGCAAGCCCCGATGAAAATAGCGCCTACATTCCGGTTGAATTTCGCTTTGTGCGCATAGGTCTTCTTTTCCCGGGCTACCAACCAGATCATTACTCCCGATAGAATCACATAACAAGTGATTAGAGATAAAATAAAATAGATCACTTTCATCAGGAACCCTCCGAAATGTGCGTAGTGCAAATTGATGATTGAAAGTATAGTGGCATCTGCATAACTGGTGGTATCCGGGGTTTTGTCCTGCAGTACCCATCCATCGGCGAGGCGTATCACCTTACTTGCCACCGTCATAAACTGGGTTTCCCCGGTATAGCTTATGTTAAGAGTCAATTTCCCCTTTTGCTTCTCATAGTCAGAAATACGAACCCTTACAAAATGGATTTGGTCGGGATCAAGTGCTTTCAGATCGGGGTGGAGCAACGCATTTAAACTGATCGGACCCGCCTGGGATTTGGGTTCCGGAAAAGCTTCCATTTCAATTTTTGGGTCGACAGTCTTTAGGCGCTACATAAAACTTAGCGCTAACCAACTCACTATCCGGTTCGAAAGCTCGTCTTATAAAACGCGCGGATGACTTTTTGCACCTCTCTCGATTCGGCCGTTTTGATGGCTTTTAAGATGATGCGGTGCTTCATGCCCGGATTTAGAATAATCTCCTTTTGCAAGCTCTTCAAGACCTGAGTATGTTCGGGAGTTGGTGTCATTGATCAGCAGAAAGAGTACTATTCAGTCACTTTAAATAGAAAAAGTCGTACAATATCGTTACATGCATAAGCGTAATGGCTAGCAGTAACCATCGCTTCCTATATTTTAACCAAAGAGGTGAAATGAGAATCACAACACTGTATAAAACGATCTGGAATTTCAACTCACTTCTATAGCGGGCTATTTCAAATTGATCAATACCATATTGAGTGTTAAAGACCTCACTCGACCGGCTGTATTCATGGACAAGATAAAACCAAAGAACAACAGTGACATTTACCAATAAAAAGAGTACAGGCAGTAGGTATTGCTCGTTTATTTTATTGGGTAGTTTTCGGTGCTTCAATTCCACGGGGAGTTAGGTTAGTTTTTTTACTCTCTTTTTAACTGCCCTAATAGAATACACCACTACAAACCTTATGAAGTGATATAATAGGTACCCCCAAAAAGCCAATGTAATTACGATGGTGGGTATATTAGCCCCGACGGTGATGGTTAGCATATAGAGCAAAAGACAAAATGCGGTTATCCCAATTGACCACAGCCAAACCTTCCTGCCTGTGGTTTTATAATTCACTTTTGTTTTTTGTTTGGATTTTGTCCTTTCCAAATAAAGTACAAATCCTAAAATCGACAATCCTCCTGAAGTGAGGCCAAAAAAAGAATAAATGACTTTGACCCAAATACCCCCAAAATCTCCGTAGTGCAGTCCTTCCTGGGCGTAGTAAACTTTATCACCTAACGATTTTTTCCGTATATCGTACCGTCCGAGCTCACTGTAATCTTTTTTGTCTAGCACCAGGGAATTTACTTCATTCTGGTAAGCTGTTTTTGGCACGTCTCCTCGTATAAGTAGTCTACGACTTCCATTTTTAGAAGGAACAATAGACCTGGAGATGAGATCCGGAAATAAGGCTTTCGAAGCGTTAAAAGCCTTAATGTAATCCACAGCTTGCGCAACATCTTCTTTCTTAGAGATAGGCCTTTCTATTTGTTTGTTTCCCTTAGGGCTTTTTATTTGTAGTGCCGGCTGAAGTATGGCCTGAAGCCCTAGCCACGCACCTGTAATCGCTATCATAAGATTAAAAAGTAGGGTAGTCATTCCCACGATCTTATGAAGATCTGCCGATTTAAGTTTTAAGTTTTTATCCCGTATGGCGCCAAAGAACTGGCGCTTCATAAAATGGCCATAGATTAAAATACCGGTGACACTCGATAATAGCAGCGCAATACCTCCAAGGCCTACTAAAATTCGACCTTCTCCGCTGAAGAGCCTTACGTGTATATGTCTAATGTAGTGCGCAAAAGTTTTGAACCGGTCTCTTACCCCTACAATCTTTCCGGTATAAGGGTTAAAAAATACTTGATAGGCATAAGCTTTCGGAAAAGAACCCTGTTCTATAACATTAAAATTAGCTATCCAATTTTTTGATTTTTCATGAGATACTTGGATACTGAATAAACTGGATGCACCGTATTCAGTTTTAAGGCTATCAATTAAATAATTGACATTGGGATGAAAAGTAGTGGTCTGATCAGGAGCTTCAATTTTAAAGTAGTGTGCATTGATCGCTTCATCAATTTCGACCTTGAACAAAGCGAGCACACCTGTTACACTTAAAATGGCGATAACTACCCCGGAATACAATCCTATCCAATTGTGGATACCCCAAAGTTTTTGATTCAATGTTTTTGATGAGGACATTACAGAACAAGTTGGACTTAATAGAGGTTACTCATTTTTGATTAAGTGAAAGCACTCTTTCCAGTTGTAGGTTGGAAAGAGTGCTTTAGCATCGTAGAGTTAATTATTCTGACAGGTCTATCAATCCGAGAATGGTTCCTCCACCCACTACATCGAATGCTCTTTCCACCGCACCCGTAACGGGATCATATCTGTAAAATGCATTTTCAGAGGCCTTGCTAATGGAAAGATAAACCTCGTCGTTAATGACTACAGAAACGGCTGTACCCAATCCCCCTTGACCGGGCATTCCGGCAATTATTTCAGTTTCCCGAGTTTCTACATTTATCTTCACCCAGTTGCCAGAGTCCTCTTGATTGAATAAACCCAAGGCGATGAGAAATTGCTGTTCAGAGAGGTCTCTTGGATCCCCGCCCACTGATTCAATTAAATCCAGCACAGATTGCGGGATGGATGTTACAGAAAAAGCTACGGCAAGATCATTACCAATGTAATTAAAAGAGAAGGAAAAAGGTAACAGTAAATTAGTGGGGTTAACTTGTAGTGAGGGGGTGAAATTATAATCGAGGTCAAAATCATTGGATCCCGCCGGTATTTTGTGTAAAGTAGCAATGGTACTTAAGCTAGGTAAATTTCCACTGGCCATCAAATAGATATTTCCGTTTTCATCTACACTATTCGCAAGTGGAGTGGTTCCCCAATTCACCAAAGGCCTTCCGGGGAATTCTGCCGTTGCCGTAAACTGCCCGGTTTTCCAATTTGCCGATTGAAAATAGAAGGAAGTGAAAGGGACTTCATTACGAGTTAAAGAAACAATATGTGTAAAAATCTCATCTCCCCGGATCAGAAATCCACGCATGCGTTGTGGCCCCGGTAGCCCTTCGTCACTCATGTCTATCAAACCTTCCAGTTGCATGGTAAGAGGGTTAAAAATACCTACTTGTGCCGGGCTGGCCTGGGTAGTATAAATCCCTGTAGTGGCATCCACTATCTTGGGTGTTCTGTTAGTTCCGGTCACCGCCAGATTTCCATCATCCACGATTTCACCGTTCCCATTTACCCGTGCCCTTCCAATTCCCCCGGTTCCATTCGTTGCTCCCGAAGTAAATATATACCCATCAAAAACGTCATGCGGTTCAAAGGCTCCAAATACCTGTGCCCCTGTTGTTAAATCGGCCGTTCCGGAAGGGAATTCACTAAAATATTTGGTGATGATATCTCCGTTAGGTGTTTCGGCTATGAGGATAAAACCTGTTTTTAATCGTGCGTCTTCAGGGGCTAGCGTTTGCCAAAATGTAGCCCCTACCTGGTCTGCAGTACCTGAGAAAATGTAAGGTGCAAACCCAGAGATGAAATCAGCAGCATCACCCCAGCGGCCTGCTGTTACTGCCTGATTTACCCTGTTTTGATTAGCGGCACCCCACTGCACATAATCCAAGAGTAGTGTTGAATCGGAGGAACTAAAATCTTCCGCAGAAGCGAAAAGTCCCAATCCCCCGTTTTCTATTGGTAGTGAGGTTACATTTTGCGTGCCTGAACCGAGCTTTATGGTCACCGTTTCATTCGTGGATAGGGACAGGTCTCCCACAACATCGGCGTAGTTGCTAATGGCATTGTATTGATTGGGTCCCAGGCAAAGTTGATAGTCTGAAATGTCTATTTCGGTAGTACCGAAATTTCTGATCACTATGGAGTCTCCTTCCGGATTTACCAATGTAAAGCGAATAAGTTCCTGTACCGGAGGAGGATCGGTATCATCATCACTACAAGAGCTAATAAGTAAAGAAATGACCGTTAGCACTAAGAAGCTACAAAGGGCAGTTAGAATGGATCTAACAGATAAGCGTAATTGCATGGTTAAAATATTTGATAGTTTACTTTGAATTGAAAATTTCTGTTTGGTTTCGGTATCCTCCAGTTGTCGAATAGTTCAAAATCATTGGTTAGGTTATTTACCTGAAAAGACAGGCTTAGTTTATCATCCGATGAAAAATAGCCTAAGCCCAGATTAAATTCATTTTGAACCGGCACGAAAGAAAAGGGTTCCGGCTCACCATCGGCAGGTTCATCGCTAATACTAAATGACTTAACGTGAAACCAAGACCCATAAAGAACCAGATTGGGGAGTGTACTTTTTATACTTTTGATCCCCAGGTTTAGCTGAAGGTTATAAAAAAAAGAAGGTGTATTGGGGAAACGCGTTCCAATGAAGGCCGGGTCTTGACGAGAGGATTCTTCAAGATTAAAGCCTTGATAGGTGCGTTCCTGACGGGTGAGGTTGTATTCAATATTCGAGTAATCGTCTCTGGTGATTTTCAGGCTCCACTCCATGCCCATAGACCTCACCTGTCGGTTATTTCTAAATTGTAGAAAACCTCCGCCATCGGGCCTCAGCCAGATCAGATCTTTGGTATCCCGCACAAAGCCATCCAGTGAGGTATTAATCGTGAAGAATTCATCAAACTCTTTCTCGTAAGTAATACCCATATTGAAATTGTCGGATCGCTCCGGCCTTAAATTAAAATTGGATCTTACATTCTCGAAATCACCATATACTTCCCGCTCAGTAGGGATGCGTACGGCAAACTCATAACTTCCTCTTATAAAAAAGTGATCGGTAAACAAATACTTTAGCGCACCTCCATACCCGGTAATTTCATCTTGTACTTCCTCCGTCAGCAGTTTATCTTGAAAAATAACGACCGTCTCCGCACGATAGAAATAATGCTTGCCAAATAAAATAGAGGTGAGTTTTTTATTAAGCCAGTCCCCTCTCCACTCGATAGAGGAAATATTTTTAGTAAAGAAGGAAGGTAATTCGTTTCTATTTACCAGTTCTCCGTTAACTGAAAAGAGTGGATTAAGATTATTTTTCCTAAAAAATCGGGACCTGGCGTAGAAATTATTGGCGCTTAACTTATGTTGATCATTAATGTTGTACGCTAATCCAAGTCGATGCGCATGATTAAATCCTTCTAGCTCTACATCCAAAGGCATTAAAGGTCGAGGAGCAGGTATTACTTCTTTTTTCCAGTTTATCCGGTTTATGTTATCGTTCTTACTTGCTTGTACTGAATTAGAAATAACACCTCTATATTTCACCTCCAGCTTTTCATCGAAAAAGCGCTTTATATAGGCCAGGCTTTGGTTGAAAGCCGTTGTTTCTGCGGTTCGACCCAGTAACGCTGAGCCAAGCGTAACATCCAATGTTTGCACTTCATCGAATCGCTTGGAAAAATTACTGATCATTGAAAGCTGGTCGGCCCAACTTAGGTCGTTCCAATTCAAACCGGCTTGCACAAAAGAAGAGCGGTGAGCATCGTGAAATCTTCTGATCTTATCAAGTGTATCTATGCGGATCGATGGAATAAGGTTACCGCCAAAACGGTTGGGTATTGAATCAACGGAAATATTTCGGATGTTGGCGAGCTTGAAGTTATTATCCGAATAGTTATGATATCCTTCCAAGGTTACCGCAAAATGATCGTTGATTTGCTTACTTCCCAACACTGATGCGCGATGCGTATTAAAAGAGCCTACCTGATAGCTGAGCTCCAACTCATCATCATATAACCTTCTGGAAACGATATTTACCGCACCTCCAAGCGCGTCCGTTCCTTTATCTGCGGGTACTACTCCTTTGTATACTTCCAGCCGATCGATCACAGAGCCTGGTAAATTATTAAGATTGTATCCTCCGCCAAGATATTCCACAGGAAAGCCGTCAATATATATCCTTACCGCGTTACCGGAGAGTCCATTAAGGTTTACACTTGCGGCGCTTCCGAGCCCTCCTGTACGCCTTACCAATACCCCGGGGGCTGTTCGCAACATTTCAGCTGCACCCACAGACTGGATTTGAAAGGCTTTAGCATCGATGGTATTGATTTTGATAGGGTCAAGCGCTAGCTCTCTCACTAGAGAATTGCCCTCTACGACTACCTCATGTAACATATTAGTAGCCGGCTTAAGTTGCTTCGAAAAAAATGCAATACCTCCGGGGTGAACTTTCACTTGAATTATAGCGCTCTCATACCCTACGAAAGAGGCCTCAATGGTGCGATCTCCCGGGGGAATCCCCTCGAGGTTTACGTGTCCGTCCTTATCCGTAATGTTGCCTGTAGAGGTGCCGAGCAACCGAACGGTTACACCCGGTAATGGATCGTTGTTTTCATCGGTTATCGTTCCTTTCAGATGGCCTTTCTCACTTTTAAGTTCTTTTTGAGGGACTACCTGGATCGTGATCTTACGTTCGGTAGCCATAAAATTCAATTGATCGCTACCCCATATTTCTTTGATAACGGTCTCGATACTTTTTTGCGTAAAACCCTTTGTTATACTGCGTCTCTGAGGTAATTCCGAGAAGTTGAAATTAATAGTGCAATTCGCTTCTTTTGCTAATTTTTTTAAAGCTTCATTTACCGTATGGCCCTCAAAACGAATCGTGATCCTGCGGTCAAGCAGGTTTTGCTGGCTGAAAACAGGCGTACAAGATAGCGCCCAGAGGATAAGTACACTATTTACTTTTCTTAGAACCATTTTAAGGATGGATCACAAAATGATTATCTAATAAAGGGTTACTTGCTTACCTTCAATGCGATAGCTGAACCTACCGGCAAAACATAGTTCCTTTAAGAAGGCCTCGAGCGTAGGGTTATCGCCAGAAAGTGAGAACGCTACCTCTAAATAGCTGGGATCTTCCACGGCTATGTTTACATCATACCACGGCTCCAGCACTTCGATAACTTCTTTCAAGGTTTTACCCTCGAATACCAATCGATTATCCTTCCAGGCGGTAAGTGTGAGCGCATCGACTTCTTGGGTGGTGATGCGCTTGTCAGCATCTAGCACTGCCTGATCGTTAACGGTGAGCGTGACCCGATTACGTTCCTTGCCTTTTTGCAAAAAAGCCACTTTCCCACTGGTTACGATGATCTCAGTTTCACCAGCGCTCTTGGTATTGATGTCAAAAGAAGTTCCTAATACTTCGGTTTTGGAATCTTCGGTGTAGATGATAAAAGGACGCTCGATATCTCTGGCTACATTGAAGTGCGCATGACCGGTCAAATACACCACTCGTTCATTCCCTTCAAACTGCTCCGGCACC
>JBCCIX010000102.1:0-11448 GCA_039028075.1 Bacteroidota bacterium
AAGAACGGGCGTAAACGCGTGACTGTAAAACATCTGGTTTTTATCTATAATGGTGCCATCCCAGGTTAAACGGAAAAGTGTTTTCGGATGCATCGGTCGCTGTTCTTCGGGCCACCCAACGTGGCGGCCGATATGCCATCCTAGCGGGCCAATCACTTCTCTCGCAAATTCTACACTTTCTTCATCCGTTACTACCGCGGTAATTTGCATATAGTTAGATAACCAGGCGGTTACCACTGCCACGCCTAAAACGTGATGAATTTCTGTCTCTGAATAGTGTTCTTTTAAAGCTTGAATGTGTTCATTAGTAACTTTACTGGGTAATTGTAACGCATGTTTCATAAACTCAAAACCTGCCAATTCCTTTTTAGTGAATGCAGAATCTTCATTGAAAAGATAAACTTGTTGTATGCGTTTTCGGTCATTGCCTAGATAATGCATTCCCAAAGCTCCATGCGCCTGGCAATGCTTGCAGTCCGAGGCGACCTGACCAATAGTGAAAAATTCCCAACTCTCCCGAACGGAAAACTTATGTTCATTAAAAACGACCCAGTCCATGCCCAGGAAGGGCTTTGTAAGGCCAGCTGCTAAAATAGGAGATTCAAAAAACTGTCGACGTTCAAATCGACTTGAATTTTCCTGCTTAACCTGACTCAGCGAAAAGAGTTGCGGATCTAGACCTTCTATCGTCTTTTTGGGATTAAGCTCAGGGTCATCGACGAAACCTGTTCCGTATAAAATATTGAACGTTGCTGCGTAGGAGGTGAGCAACATAATGTTTACAATTTCCCTTTCGTCGTAGTGCTGCCTGAGCAGCCAGATATCGTTAGCATTTATTTTAACGGGTAGTATGCCGCCACGCTGCGCAAAAACAAAGGCGGCCAACTCCGCCTCTGTGAGTTCACGAGGATCTAGCCTGTAAATCGCCGTAATTTCTTCTTCGGACAGCCCTAAATCAAGCAGGTGTTTTTGCGCAAGCGCCTCAAGCGGTTCACTTTCACTGGCCAATGCGGTTTGTAGCCATAGGCTCCAGATAAAATGTTTAGGGAATAAAGATTTTTCCTCCAAAACTACCTCCAGCTCATCAGCAAAAACTAGGAAGTCCTCCCAACTGCTTACCGTGGAATAGTAGATTTGTCGTGCAGGATCAAAAGAATCATCAGCGCGGGTTTCATTAAAGCAAGTAAGCACCATTATGGGTATCAATACATTAGTGATGATTTGCCTTAACTGTGTATGAAATGCGTTCATAGTCATTATTTCAAATGTTTAACAAAAGTGAGTTTTAGCTACCACTAAGTACCTCTTCTACGGGTTGCGGCTCGTTTTTCTCTCTCAAGCGCAGAATATAAAACCAAATGAACAGGGCCTGGATGGCGAAGCTTGGTAATGCTTGAGCGATGGGATCGCCAGCAAGTATATGAGAGGTCGATGCGCCTACAAGGTTAGCTGCAAAACCTCCTAAGGCCCATTCTTGTAAAAAAGAATACTTTTTTTGGTAGAGGCAGATCACCCCGATGATACAAGCCGGACCTAGCAGGAATGAAAAATACCTTGGATATCCTAACCTTTCTACCTCAGGTGTAGCTGCACCTGATAAGTTAGCTAAAGCAACCATTACAAAAATAAACGCTAGAATTCCTTGAAGTCCAATGCGAATTTTTTTTTGTGTAAACATTTTTTACTGTTTTGATTAGACGATACGATTTAAATAATTATTGAAGGCGGAAATTAGAGAGGAAAGAAGAAATAAAACCTGATTTTTCTCAGTTAAAATAATTACTTATTTACTTGCATAATATTTTGAATAAAATATGAAATCCCATACAATATTTGGTTTATTAGCCTGCTGTTACGAGCTTATCGCCTGTGCACGTGGTGGTAAACGTGAAGGTGTGATGTATAGGAAGTGCATTTTTACAGAGCTAATGTGTTGCTTTCGATAGTTTGGATCATTGCTAGGTAAAGACATGAGATTAATCGTACAAGTTGTTCCTTTTGGTTGCTATTTATTTCTTATTTGTTGATTTTGTCCGAATGAAATACCAAGAGTCCATTGGTAACTTTATTTACAACTTCAAAAATCTCAAAGAGGTTATGGCTAAAGCTACGCCGGAAAAATCGGGTGATGCTATGGCGGGTCTCATTGCTGAAAACGAAAAAGAACGTATGGCCGCTCGTTCGGTACTGGCAGGTTTGCCTCTCAAACAATTTCTGGAGGAAGAGCTTATCCCCTATAAAAGTGATGAGGTTACACGCATGATCGTTGATACGCATGACGAATCAGCGTTTTCCGCCATTGCACACCAAACGGTAGGAGAGTTCAGGAATTGGCTGCTGCATTACGAAACGGACGGTGATGAGATCAGAAAGATTAGCCCAGGTTTAACTCCTGAAATGGTTGCAGCTGTTAGTAAAATTATGTCTAATCAAGACTTAATACTTGTGGCTTCAAAAATCCGAATTGTGACCAAGTTTCGAAATACTCTGGGCCTTAAAGGACACTTTTCTACTCGGTTACAACCCAACCATCCCACTGATGATATCAAAGGGATCATGGCAAGTACCTTAGACGGTTTAATGTACGGTGCCGGGGATGCGGTCATAGGCGTTAACCCGGTATCTGATCACATCGAAACAGCGCGATTAGTCCTTGATACGTTAGAGGATCTGCGCCTCCGTTATGATATTCCTACGCAGACCTGTGTACTTTCTCATGTGACCACTACGCTGGAACTGATCAGGCAAAATGCACCTGTGGACCTCATATTTCAATCTATCGGCGGTACCGAAAAAACAAATATCAGTTTTGGTATCTCTCTTGAAGTACTGGAAGAAGCTCACCAAGCGGGCCAAGAACTTGGCAGGGGCACCGTGGGTCAACAGTGTATGTATTTTGAGACGGGCCAGGGCAGTGCACACTCTGCTAATGCTCATCATGATGTAGATCAGCAGACCTGCGAGGTAAGAGCGTATGCCGTAGCAAGAAGATATAATCCGCTGTTGGTAAATACGGTGGTAGGTTTTATAGGGCCTGAGTATTTATATGACGGTAGGCAGATCATTCGCGCCGGTTTAGAAGATCACTTTTGTGGCAAGCTCCTAGGACTTCCCATGGGCTGTGACATCTGCTACACTAACCATATTAATGCTGATCAGGACGACATGGATAATTTACTTTCTTTATTGGGAGTGGCAGGTTGTAACTTTATTATGGGCGTTCCGGGGGCTGATGACATTATGCTTAATTATCAGAGCACCTCTTTTCATGACCAGATTTATATACGACAGCTACTAGGTCTGCGCTACGCCCCTGAATTTGAATTATGGTTGCAAAAGATGGCCCTCATGGATGACCAGGGCCGGATCCTCGAGCAAACTTCTGAGAATAAATTGCTGCCGCTGTGAACAAAGGATGGGACCGCCTAAAGTCATTTACCGCGGCTCGGGTAGCGCTGGGGCGGGTAGGTGGCAGCTTAACTACAAGGCAATTACTACAATTTCGTAAGGATCATGCCTTGGCTAGGGATGCCGTATGGGCAGATCTTAATGTAGAAAAAATGAGCGACGCACTAAAAACCCTTGCTGTAAACGTTATTTCGGTCAGCAGCCAAGCCACAGATCGGCAAACCTACATAAAGCGCCCCGACCTAGGTAGAAAGTTAGGGCATTCGTCGGCTCAAGAGTTAAATAGTATCCAGGGTGATTTCGAGTTGTCCATTAGTATTGCAGATGGTCTATCTGCCCTTGCCGTAGAACGCCACTCGGTCCCTTTCCTAGCCTCATTCCTCCCACTGATAACATCTTTCAAACTTTCACCTATCACTTTAATACGTCAAGGAAGGGTAGCAATCAGCGACCAAATAGGAGAACGCTTCGGAAGTATTCTATCCATTATTTTAATTGGAGAGCGACCAGGATTGAGCTCTCCCGATAGTATGGGTGTTTATATGACCTACGGCCCCAGCACGGGAAATACAGATGAAAAGCGGAATTGTATTTCTAACATCAGAAAAGAAGGGCTTTCGTATGAGTTTGCCGCTCAAAAGCTGGCATTTCTCATCTCAGAATCATTGAGAAGAAAACTGTCAGGGGTAGACCTGAAAGATACTTTTGATCTAAATTCGAAGCTTTCTTCAAAATCGTAATGTTTTTTCCTACAGGATGAGCGAAAATAAAGGTGAATTAAAAAAGACACTAGGCCCTTTAATGCTATGGGGCTTAGGTGTAGGTTACGTTATTTCAGGAATGTATTTCGGGTGGAATCTTGGTCTTGCTGAAGGTGGCACGCTGGGCCTGGGTGTGGCCACTTTTTTTATCATCGTTATGTATGTGACTTTTACTTTTAGCTACACCGAGTTGGCTTGCGCTATCCCCAAAGCCGGTGGCGCCTTTGATTACGCCCGATTGGGACTTGGGAAAAATTGGGGATACCTCAGCGGCATGGCGCAAAGCATAGAATTTATCTTTGCACCACCAGCTATTGCGGCAGCTATTGGTGCCTATTTTAATATATTTTTTCCGGGTATTGGCGTGACCACCATTGCTATTGTAGCTTATATGGCTTTTACGCTACTAAATGTTGTGGGTGTGCGTGCGGCTGCCTATTTCGAATTGGTTATCACCCTTCTTGCCGTGGCGGAATTGCTTTTGTTTTCCGGAGTAAGCTACAGCGCATTCGAGTGGAAAAACATTACCTCGAATGCCTTACCAAATGGTTGGGGTGGAGCTTTTGCGGCCATACCGTTTGCCATTTGGTTTTTTTTGGCGATCGAAGGTGTTGCTAACGTGGCTGAAGAAGCCCGTAACCCTAAGAAAGATATTTTGAGAGGGTTTGGATCCGCCATATGTACTTTGGTTATATTATGTGTCTTGACTTTTACTTCCGCAGTAGGTGTAGCCGGCTGGGAGGCCATTGTATATGCCTACCCGGGTGCCAGTGCTTCAGATTCTCCGCTTCCCTTAGCACTGGGAAAAATCGTGGGCAATTCTCACTTTTTGTATCATCTACTTATAACCGTAGGACTGTTTGGGTTAGTGGCCTCCTTTCATGGAATCATTCTCGCTGCCGGACGGTCTACCCTTGAATTGGGCAGAGAACGCTATGTAAGCCCCTGGGTTGGAAAAGTGCACGCAAAAACCAGAACACCTGTTAATGCTTTACTTGCTAATATGGTGATAGGTATACTGGCGTTACTTACAGGGAAAACAGGTGAGATCATAACCATTGCCTGTTTCGGAGCATTGACCTTGTATATCGTTTCCATGCTTGCATTTTTCTCTTTAAGGAAAAATCATGCTAGACTTGAGCGGCCGTTCCAGGTACCTATGTATCCTTATTTTCCTGCACTAGCTTTGTTGATAGCGATTGTGGCCCTGGTTGCAATGAGTATTTATAATATGCAGTTGCTTCTTATCTACATCGTCATACTAGTACTGGGATATATTGGATTCAGGTGGTACGAAAAACATTGACATCGTGTTCAGTACACGACAAAACATAGGTCATCCCGACAAAGGAGGGATCTTACTAAGTTTCATGCACCTTATTTTGAAATTTTTCCTTCTGATAGCTTAATAAGATGCTTCTTCCTATTTTCCGGATCAGCATGACACTGAAAAAAAAGATTGATTTCAACATATATCCGTCCGAAAATATGATTTGAAACTTTTGTCGTGTACCGTGGACATCGTGTTGAAAAAGAAGGACAAATAACCAAGTAAGCGGGCAGACTACACCCAATGTTGCCTCGAAGGCATCGATTCCGTGGGATTACATCCAGTTTTTACATACTTCTCTTTGATTTTAACCTTCTGAAGATCAATGAGTTTTTATTGTGCTCTTTCAGTAAAGGTTCATTTTTTTCATAAGCTTCAAGCAACTCCACTACTTGCCTCAACTGCGCTGCGGACAAATTGGCATAAGCGGGTCGTTGAACAACCGTATCCCACTTGTCCTGAAGGGTATTATCTAAGGCGATTCGCCAATAGCAATGGTTTCGGAAATTAAGTTTAGGATAAGTCTGTACAAGCTTATCCGCTTGCTTAAAATATTTACGCTTTAAATTCAATCCGGACTAATAACTAGGAAATGATTTTTGTAGTTTACGTAAGTATACGGTCTTTGCAGGAAAATACAATCACCTACATTTTACAAACCTGATTTTTCTTCAAAGCAATGTATTACGGTAAAATCGTTTTGAACTGACCTCATGAAGCTATTCACCCATTTCATTCTTTTTCTCATTGCCCTCCATGCTTCTTATGGTCAAGAGACTATCAAAAGCTATTATACGAAGGCATTTCATTGTAAAAAAGAGAATGAATGTAGTGCTTTTGGCCAAGGCTACCGGCAAGACCTTCTCATTCAATTCAATGAAAACGAGTTAAAATGGAGTAAAAATATTTTCGAAGGTTTTACGGTTTGTGAGGTAAGAAAAAAGGCAGATCATTATATTGTAGCTCTGCTGGATGAGTTGTATGTCTATACGGACCTCACCAATACTAGCGTTTACTACATTGATTTTGTCAACGATAACTACCAAACCTGGGGATATGGCCCTGATTCCGCAGTCGTTAAATCTCGCGTGTCAGCCATGATGAAGATGTTAGAGAACCATGCTACGCAGAAAGATGTTATGCAATTTTTGATCGATCAGACCACAGGAAAGAATTGAGCTTGAATAAGATCACACTTTTGAGTTCTTTTAAAAAAACGACAGCTGTAGGTGTTTTTCCAGTCTGCCTGTGGGTAAAGTTTCGTCAAAAGGAAGCTTACCTGCGTTGGCGATCTTTAAAACAAGGTAACGGCTGCTCGGCGATGTCTTCCGTAACAGCAATCTATTGGGTGTTTTTTGAACCTTGCGTTCACCCAACACGGCTAGTTTTTTTTCAAATACTGTGTATTACCATTTTCACGGTCACGCCGAGCCTTGGTCAGCACAACGAAACGATCAACTACAAAAACTACTATGAATACGATCAGGTATATGGGTTGCACAAGGAAAAGGGCAACTATACGCTTGTGGTAGCGTACGGTGATGATACTTTGAAGTGGCAGGCGGATAAAAAATTTCCCGCGAATACCTGTACCATTCAAAAAATAACGGACAAATACATTGTTGCTTTATCAGAAGATGGGACCAAAGTATTTTACAGCAGGTCGGATAAACGACTATTCTATATGACCAGATGGGAAACCTCATTGACGGCCTATGGATTCGGCTTGGGCTCGCTTGGAATCCGCGAATCAGTTAGTCAAATGATCCGACTGATCAATCAGGATAAGAGCGAAGAGGAAGTGATAGCTTTTTTGAGCCGGCAAGCAGAATACGATTTTTAAAGCGGGTAATTTGGCACATTCTTTTTGGCGACGGCCTCTGAATCTTTAATAATTCTGGTAATTTCATAAAAGATTGCGATACATTAAGATTTTAACCTACAACCTACTCACATGTCTTACTTGCCCATTGAAAACTACGGTATTATTGGAAACATGCGGTCTGCTGCTTTAATTGGCACCAATGCATCCATAGACTGGTTCTGTTTCCCTCATTTTGACAGCCCCAGTGTATTTGCGAGACTCTTAGATTCGGAAAAAGGTGGATATTTTAGTATTGAAGCGAAAGGAAAAAACAGTCATACCAAACAATTTTACTGGCCTGACACGAACGTGTTAATTACTCGATTAATGACCGATGAAGGGATCGTTGAAATAACAGACTATATGCCTGTTGGTCGTGAAATTAGAGATCAAAGGGATTATAAAATCGTAAGGAAGCTCAAAAGTGTGCACGGAGATATGTTATTAAATGTGCAATGCTACCCTGCCTTCAACTATGCGCGAGATGATCATGAGGTTGTTATTTGTGATAAGGGAGCTTCATTTCACTCCGATACGCTAAACATAGCACTATCCACGGCTATTCCGTTGAAATCTAAAAAGAAGGGGGTAGATACGGATTTTATTCTTAAGGACGGAGATGCTGCGGTTTTTATTCTCCATCAACTTGATGGTCCCGGCGCTTTACCCTGCGACTTACCTGCAGACAATGCCGAGCAGCAATTTAAAAACACCATTGATTACTGGCGTAGGTGGTTATCCAAATCAACCTACAAGGGTCGCTGGCGAGAAATGGTCAATCGCTCGGTCCTTACACTCAAGCTCCTGACCTTTGAACCCACGGGAGCCATAGTGGCGGCACCAACCTGCAGTTTACCAGAGGGGATAGGGGGAGAACGTAATTGGGATTACCGCTACACTTGGATTCGCGATGCCGCCTTTACCGTTTATGCCTTTCTACGCATCGGCTTTACCGAAGAAGCAGATCGCTTTATGGATTGGGTAATTCAACGGAGTGACGAATGTCGCGATTCCGATACCCTACAGATTATGTATGGCGTAGATGGTAGGCACACGTTAACCGAGGAGACGCTAGATCACCTTTCGGGCTATAAAGACTCGCAACCGGTACGGATTGGCAATGGTGCCTACAATCAGTTACAGCTAGATATTTACGGCGAGCTGATGGATTCCGTTTACCTGTATAATAAGTACGGTGCCCCAATCTCTTATCAGGCTTGGAAAAGCCTCTCTAAACACCTGGAATGGGTATGTGAGCACTGGGATGATGTAGATGAAGGCATCTGGGAGGTAAGAAGTGGTAGACAACGATTCGTATATTCAAAGGTGATGTGCTGGGTAGCGTTGGATCGGGGTATTCGTCTGGCTCAAAAGCGATCCTTTCCTGCGGATATCCCTAAATGGGCCAAAATACGTGATCAGATCTACAACGAGGTCATGGAGAAAGGATGGAATAAAGACAGAAAGGCCTTTATTCAGTATTACGGAAGTGACACACTGGACGCCTCTAACCTCATGATGCCTTTGGTATTCTTCATCGCCCCGAATGATCCGATGATGATCAGTACACTGAAAGAAACGTTAAAATCACCGGATGAAGGCGGTCTGGTCATGAACAGTTTAGTATACCGGTATAATATTCATGAAACGGAAGACGGACTGTCCGGTCACGAAGGGACTTTTAACATTTGTACCTTTTGGCTGGTAGAGGCTTTAACCCGCTGTGGTAAAACCAAACCTGAGTTTCTCGAAGAGGCCCGGTTAGTTTTTGAGCAAATGCTAGGTTACGCGAATCATCTGGGTATTTATTCCGAAGAAATCAGTGATCGAGGAGAAGCATTAGGTAACACGCCGCAGGCTTTTACCCACTTGGCCCTAATTAGTGCGGCCTACAACCTGGATAAGGCGCTAGGTTAAAGCAAATTTTAGAGGACATTGTATTTTGTGATGCACAACGTAATGAATAAACGACAATGCCATGTTTGACCATTCATTTTTTCCCGAACCTTTAACTGAAAATTTGTTTCAAACCTGGCTTGAAAAGGGTAGGTTAAGCAAAGTTGGCTATCAGTACCTTTTAATTATTTGGAGTGAGCTTGAAGTAAGCTACTCTCCGGTCTATGCTGAAAGCAAAGAGAAAATGAACGAATATGAAAGGTATGGTGAATCTCATCAAACGGAATCCTTAGTAGCGGTCTATGATTTATATTCAGAATCGAGGCTTTGCTAGGCGATAGTACAATGCAAAGGATACTCCTGGTTATCTTGGCATTATCTCTTACGGGTTGCGAAAAAAAGGATACTTCTGAAATGGAAGTTTCTGGAAAACCTGTAAGTGAATATGAGCCTTTTTATCATAGTTCATTGAAAGAGTCTTTCATCGAAATGCCATTGGATTATCCTGTTGATGCACTTCAAACCATGATCAACAGAATTTTGCCGGATACGTTGGTTAACGATACGCTTAAGCTCAATGGAAAAGGAGACTACGTACTGTTGAAAGTAGTTCCCATGGGAAAAGTAGCCTTCAATGGTTATCAAAACATGCTGGATGCTTCGATGCCGCTGAACGCTATCATCTATTTTAAAAAGAAAGTCGGTGCCTTCAATATTTCCAATAGGAAACCGGCTAAATTAAAACTTAGGGTTGATCTCCACACCATTTTAGGTTTGGACCAAAACTTTAATTTAAGTACAACGTGTTCCATTCAAAAAATACAGTGGATTGATGAACCGGTAGTGCGAGTAGCTGGAATTAAGGTGAATCTTACTAAAAAAATTACCAAGCAGCTACAAAAAAATAAGGAGATTATGGCTCAAGCCATCTGCAAAGCTATTAATCAGGCGGTTCCTTTAAAAGAAGAGGTAAATGCGTTTTGGGAATTATTGAATACGCCACACCGGGTGGCCAGCACACCGGTTCCCATTTGGATGTCAGTAGTGCCCAAAAGCTTTTCAGCGCAGTTTGATAAAACGATTACCGATACCCTTCGCGTTAACATCAAAGCTCAAACCGGTGTGCTGATCACACCGTTAAAAGGTATGGATGTACAAAAAGTAAACCTTCCTGAAAATCAGGTTTTTAAGAGCGAAGCAGGTCTTAATCTCGTCGTATCAGTAAATGTTCCTTATGAATATTTGAACTTGATCATAAGTAGTCAACTCGATAGTGTAGAGGTTGAATATGCAGGCCTGGCAACTAGAATAAATAACTTTAAAACCTTTAAAGTTGATGACCAACTCAAGCTTCAATTTCAGACGGTGGGGGATGTAGATGCGGTACTAGAGGTTACGGCAAAACCTTCGCTAACTTCGTCAAAAGAATTGGTTTTCGACAACCTAACCTACGCTGTTTCCAGTGATAATCTCTTGGTGAACACCTTGGATTGGTTTTCAAATAGTTCGATTGACACGTACATCAGGGAGTCTACGAAGATCCCATTAGCGTACCTACTTGATTCTTTGGATACAAAAATTGTCAAAGCGCTTGAACGCAAAGATATTAGCACTAAAATTGATCTTGATTTAAATTTTTCTCAAGTGGAGTCAGATACTATTTTGTATTATCAAGACCGGTTTGAATGGTTATTTTCTGTTAAAGGAGAAGCTCACGCCTACTTGAGTGATAGTTTGGTGGTAAGATCCTGGTAAATGAGTAGTGCTGAAAAGTCGAACGTAGAGGAGTACGACTCGGCTTCAAAAGTGCTATAATGGAACTAAGCAAAAATCGGGTTTTCTTAAAAAGGTAACCTTTATCAATTTATTGCAGGAAAATAGGCAAAGTTACGACACCCAAGGAACGGGCAAATTCATATGAAGTTTTTGAGACTTAAGCTACCCCCGATTGTTGTTTTTATCATATCCCTAGGATTGTTTAGGTGCTTTACATTTTTCAGCGCTGATTTCATCCTATTTGTTCCGAATAGGTTTTTCTTTTCTTTGTCTGTGCTTTGCTCGGGTTTGGTCGTAGGGTTACTGGGGATAATCGAATTTCGCAGGCGCAAAACCTCAATTGACCCAACCCAACCGGAAAAGGCAGTGGTTATTGTCGCTTCGGGTATTTACCGTTTCACCAGAAACCCTAT
>JBCCIX010000103.1:0-11448 GCA_039028075.1 Bacteroidota bacterium
AATATTGCTTTCGGTTCAACCGGCATGCTTTAAAGGCAAGTGCCTTTGATATCCTGGTTCAGCGAATGATCGGACATCCACCGGTATCCAAGAAGAATCTAAATTTATCATATTGCTTAAGTACCTAGTTCTATTAATTAAATCCTCCCAAAAAAGGTAAGCTCAAATAATCTATATTCAAGTTTGCTCCGTTTTCTCCTAAACGGTCCATCAGCTTTCCTCCTTTTTGTGAGTAGAGCAATTCTCCCTGAAAATAAAATTCTGAGTTTATGGAATATGTACTTACAAAGCCTAGATGGACGTTTAGTAGTCGTTAATACTCAATGTTAAAATCGAATTCAACTGTCTGGTGAACGTCAGATATATTCAGTCCCCTTTTTATTCCATAGCTAAATTGCCCAAAAGTAAGCGTAGAAAATAGGATAAGAGAAAGAAGAGCACCATATCTCATTGAGATAAAATTAGCCCAGAAATTCGGAGCTAGTTTCCAGGAACGAAATAAAATTCGCCTTTCAACGAAGTAGATTCCCAAGGCACCTGAGTTTTACCAGACTGCTCCTCTACCTCCGCCCGTACGCGTTTGAACATTTGCTCAATGGTAAGACCAGGGGTCTTCATATATTTCAAAAGTGCTGAAGTATACAAACCATTGGACCCTGCTCCATCGGAGGCGGTGGTACCCGGCGAGGTGGCATAAGCGATAAGTGATCCGGTTGGGGCGTTCATGAAGGCCAGGCCATTTCCATTAGCTGCTCTTCTCCAGCTTCTTTCGAATGGATTATTTCTACAGGCATCCAGTACTACAATATTCACCTTACTTTCAGCATAGTCCATGAAAGCCAGGACACGATCCGCAGCAATACAATCATATTCTACCTGCTGCTCGTTCTTCAAATCGGCTTCGACCGGGATCATATAGTTTCTACCCTTGGCTTGAATGCCATGGCCTGCGTAGTAAAACAATCCAACTTCATACGACCGCAGCTTCTGACCAAACTCATCGATCGCTTTTTTCATAGCCGATTGGCTCAAATCAAAATGAGTCATCACATCGAATCCCAAGTTTCTCAGCTCTGCCCCCATGGCCCGGGCATCATTGGCCGGATTTTTAAGCGAACCGCCGTTCCTATAGTTGGAATTGCCGATGACCAAGGCAATTTTTTTAGTATACGACCCCTCGGAGGTATTTGCAGGGCGAGTGACGTTATTTGCTTGAGGGCGAGTAACTATGGCATTTTCATCATTTGTTCTCAGGCCATTGGATGGCGTATTAGCAGGCACAAACGTTGCCTGTTCCTTTTCTAAAGTAATCTGTGTCACCGTAGCTTGAATTAGTCCGCCGTTTACATCAACAATTTCCAATCCATACGGAAAAAGATATCCCTGATAGGAGCGGTAGTCACTATAGTTAGTATAACTACCATCTGAAGCGACTTCCTGAGCCAATAAGCCGGTTTCAACACTATAGTACGTATACGTGGATTCACCATTAGGATAAACTTTTTCGATCTGATGGTAGTACTGATAGTTATACGTATTCTGTATCTGGCCAATGTAGTTCATTTGGAAACCATGATCTCGATAATATAACTCGGTAAGAAATAGGCTATTGAATTTTTGCGTTTCGATTTCATCTAGAGACATTGGAGTTTTAACTCCTTGCACCTTATTGTAACCGCTTGTTCCATTAAATTCAGTTACTGCTAATTCCTGGCCACCCATATATATAGCCAGTTTTGACGAATTAGGGTAGGTAGATTCAACATACACTTGGATTGGGGTTCCGGAGTAATTACCTGCAAGCGAGTAAGATATCTTTCTCAGCTGACGTAGCTGCTCCGTTCCACCTATCTTATTCAAATAGTTGCTAATAATGCTTTCAGCCGTCTGGGCCCGACAATTTAGCGCAAAGAACAGTGCCACAATGTAGAAGATTGTTTTTCTAGCCATCATAGCGTTTAAGTTATTAAATTTATGGAGGAATGCCTAGTGCCGTATCAGCGCTTAAAGAGATGATTAAGCACATCTTTTACCTCTTGCCTGTCCAGCCGTGGACCGAACTTACCCACTACTCTCGAGGAAGCTAAGCTGGCAATTTTACCGGCTTCCTTGTAGCTATGATCGTGGGTAATGCCGTAGAGAAACGCTCCGGCAAAAAGGTCGCCCGCACCATTGGTATCTATGGCTTCTACTTTGTAAGGTTCAATATCTATGAATGTATTCCCATCAAAGATGATGGCACCATCAGCACCCTGGGTTATGGCGAATCGCTTGGCTACCTTTTTCAAAGCCTCTTTGGCTGTGTCGATGGTATCTGTTTCTGTGAATAGCAGGGCCTCCTCTTCATTACAAAAAAGCAAATCCACGCTATCGCCAACGATTTCTTTCATTTCCGCCCGGAAATACTTTACCATGCTAGGATCAGAGAAGGTAAGCGCGACTTTCACACCATTTTCTTCCGCTACCTTCTTTACGTGCTTCATAGCTTCGCGACCTGCTTCTGAGGTCACCAAATAACCTTCGATGTATGCGTATTCAGAATCTTTGAGTGCCCATTCTACCACTTCATCTACCGAAAAGGTTGAAGTGATACCTAGAAATGTGTTCATAGTCCGGTTCGCATCGGGCGTAGTCATTACCAAACATTTACCGGTAATCCCCTTCGGGCTATTCCCTTCCGTGAGGTTGGTATCTACACCATTCCCCTTAAGGTCGGTAAAGTAGAATTTTCCCAATTCATCGTTGGCGACTTTACAGCTGTAGTAAGTATTTCCACCAAACTGACTGACTGCAATTATGGTGTTAGCCGCAGAACCTCCGCACTGCATATCACTGCCCGCCAGGTCTATGGCCTCTGACAGTTCATACTGACGCTGCTCATCAACCAAGGTCATTAATCTTTTCTCTACACTGTTGGCCTTCAAAAAAGCATCGTCCACTTCAGTCACTATATCTACCAGGGCGTTGCCAATGCCGTACACATTGTATTTCTTCTTCATGTCGTTCAAATTGGCCGCTAATTTAGGTGGGGCAGGGAAGAATAAAAAATGTTAGGTAGGGAGAGATATGGTCATCCTACAAGGTCTGGGTTTGGGTTACCGTCCAGAGCCGGACCTTAAGTGGGGGTTGGGGGCAGGAATTACAGGAATAATTATGACCTCGGATCAATCTTCAAAATCAAGGGTCAGGCCCAACGCTTTTGCGCGATTGGGGTAGTCCGTAATCAGACCATCTACCTTCCAATCCATAAGTTGCTGCATAGAGGTAGTGTCGTTTACGGTCCAGGGGATGACTTTGATACCTCTTGATTTTAAGTTCGCTACTTTGGCTTTAGAAAGCAATTTGTAGTCGGGGCTGTAGATATCGGGTTTAAACCCGAGATTCGCCAAGTTGGTATCAATTGACTTTTGGTTTTCGACCAATGCGGCCAACCTTACGTTGGGATATTGTTTATGCCAATACTTCAGCACGCGGAAGTCAAAACTTTGAATGACGATCCGCTCCATGGGCAGGTATTGGTCAATTAGCTTATAGACCAGGTCCGAAAATTCTTTCGGAGTCGGATGGTACTTTCCGTCACTCTGGGGATGACTTTTTATTTCAATGTTATAGTCTACTTCGTACCGGGTATAGCTTTTAATATGTCGTTCCGAGGATTTTATTACATCACTTAGCAGTGGCTTGTAGGTTGCCACTTTTTCCTGGGTAGGAAAGCGCTTATGAACTTTCGATCCACAGTCGTAGGACCTTACCTCCACGTAGGTCATGGCGTAAATATTTAAATCACGGCCTTCTGGTAGTTCGTTCTTATTCTCATCCAGACAAATTTCCGCAGATATCCAGGGCTCGTGCGATACTACCACTTGCTGGTCCTTAGTGACCGCCAGGTCTAATTCTAAGGTAGTTACCCCTTGGTCCAAAGCATAGATAAAAGCGGGTATCGTATTTTCAGGCAACATGCCTCGTGCGCCCCGGTGTCCCTGAATGTCTGTTTTTTGTGACATACCCTGATAAGATAACATCATTATGGCCGTAGCCAGAAAAAATCTCAACATCGCATTTAAACCTTTATCCTACTCCTTTATCTAAGGTAAGAATTTCAACAGTGAATAATTAAGGAACAAGATTAAGTGATTATGAAGAAGTTATTGATTTTGATCATGCTGGTGACCGGAGGAGTGGCAGGGCCAGGAAGCATCGAAGAAGCCAAAGCGCAGACCGAACGCAGCGTTATAAAAAGGAAGAAAAGAAAAGTTAGGCGCAGAACGCGAAGAAGAACCAGAAGAAGAGTAAAACGTAGAGTATCACGTAGAGCTCATTATGCTTACAGCGCTTTACCCCGATACAGAGCCACCGTAACAGTGATCCCCAGGGGTGCCGTTGTTGTGAGAGGAGGAGGTGTTAGTTATCGGTATCATGAAGGTATTTTCTACCGTCCTTCAGGATCAGCTTTTGTCATAACGCGCCCGGCCGTGGGAATACGAGTTAGTGTACTCCCACCTGCTAGACGAAGACTGATGGTAGTGAATCAACCCTACTTTTATTATTATGGCACGTTTTACAAGCCGGTAGACAATGAATATGAAGTGGTAGAAGCCCCTGAGGGAGCACTCGTGGATGCCTTACCTGAAGGCTACGAAGTTGAGGAAATTGACGGCATAGAGTATTATGCTCTGGACGGTGTGTACTACCAAGAGGTGGAAACTGATGAACTGGAATCAGGAGTAGGTTATGAGGTAGTAAAAGTATAATGTTCAATTGGTCCGTACTTAAAGCCTAGTGGTTTGTACGGATAGGTAGTAGGTTAGAGAGGTGAAAGGCAGCTGAGGGATTAGCTGCTTTTTTTGACCTCATCTGGCCTTCTACTTTACCAAAGTCCTTTAATTCCTAGAGGAAGAATATCTATTAAAATCTAGCACGTGCGCTTTGCATTCCTATTCTTATGTTCAGACAGCCAAGACACAAAAGTTACCTTGAAAAAACGTGCTTCAGATCTCCAAATCAAAATTTATCCTGTGTGCAGCGCAGTCACTAATTGACCGAAAACCAAAGGATTCGCAAGTTCTTCCTCGTTTGAAAACTACTTAATTATTTTCCGCATTTTCTCATGTACCTCACCACGGTTTACTGCCCGTAAAATCGGACTTACTGATATTTTCTAGCATCTTTTTGAATTTTAAGCGTAGAATTCTAACTTTGCAATCCATTTGAAAGAATCACAACATGATTGTAATTAACGTCAAGGAGAACGAGTCTATTGATAAAGCTCTGAAAAGATTTAAGAAAAAATTCGAGAAAACTGGTGTTTTAAGAGAACTGCGTTCTCGCACGTCGTTTGAAAAACCGTCAGTGTCCAGAAGAGCTGAAATTATAAGAGCCAAATATCGTCAATCAAAATATGCCGAAGAAAACTACTGATCTGTCGGTAGATTCCTGTCAAAATCATTAAATTAGTATTGGTCACAAGCAGTCGGTCAATACTTTTTTTATGCAGGAAACTTTCCTAAAATATCTCCGATTCGAAAAGCGATATAGTGAGCATACGCTAAAGTCATACGAGAACGATCTAAACCAATTTAGTGTTTTCCTTCAATCCGAATTTGAAGTATCAAGCCTGGTATCAGCGAACCATACTATGGTTAGAAGTTGGATGGTATATCTGGTAGATCGAGGTCTTGATGCCAGATCTGTAAACAGAAAAGCGGCTTGTCTTAGAACTTTCTACAAATTTCTGCTGAAGCGCGAAGTTATCGAACAAGATCCTATGCATAAAGTGCGCGCTTTAAAAACTTCCAAAAAACTCCCGCAATTTCTGAATGAACAAGCTATTACTACGCTTTTAGATAACGCCGTTTTTGAGGATACATTTATTGGATATCGAGATAAACTTATCCTTGAATTGCTTTACGGTACTGGTACGCGATTATCTGAAATCATCAATTTGAAACATACTGATATCGACCGTTTGAACGGCACGATTAAAGTGTTGGGAAAGCGAAATAAAGAAAGAGTAATCCCATTTTCAAAAAGTATAGGTCGAGTAATTGACCAATATGAAAAAAAAAAGGTTGAAGGAAATGGCAATGACTTCCTCATCGTTACGGAAGAAGGAAACCAGTGCTATCCTATGTTAGTTTACAGAACGGTTAAAAAATACTTAAACCAGTTTACAACGATTGAGAAGCGTAGCCCTCACGTGCTAAGGCATACTTTTGCTACACATCTCTTGAACAAGGGGGCCGAGCTTAATGCGGTAAAAGATCTACTAGGTCATACCAGCCTAGCAGCGACTCAAGTTTATACGCACAATTCAATAGATAAATTGAAAGCGGTGTTTGATCAGGCTCACCCCAAAGCTTAATGTTTTTATCACTACTTAAACTTTAAAATTATGAAGTTACAAATGCACTCCATTCATTTTGATGCCGACCAAAAGTTGTTGGATTTCATTCAAAAGAAGGTTGATAAGCTAGAAACCTTCTACGATAGAATGGTTGACGGAGAGGTTTTTCTTAGGCTGAATAATAATAACATTGAAAATAAAACAGTGGAAATAAAATTGAATATTCCTGGCGATCAGTTGTTTGCCAAGGAACAGGCAGATTCGTTTGAGAAAGCGGCAGACCAAGCAACAGATGCACTACGAAGGCAAATTAAGAAGTTCAAAGTGAAACACGCCACTCATTAGTTTGTGTAAACACAATAAAAGGGGCTCGCTGCCCCTTTTTTATTTGAAGGTTTTTTGATTACAAGTTATTGATATCCGACTAAATTTTTTTACCAGAAAAAAGTGTCCTTAAAGGATTCGGTAAAAGTTTTTTCTTCAAATCTGAAAGCTACCCTCACTCGCCAATTGGCGGGAGCCATTATAAACTGCCCTTTAGGGAATTTAAAGGGGGCTTCAACGCAATAATTCCTAGTCAAAAAATCTTTTCCCGGATGACACTAATTATAAGCCAAATACTTTTTTAATCTTATCCACATGATCCAGCCTTTCCCACGGAAATAACTCTACCTGCAGCTCTTTCACCGTTCCATCGGCAGATACAAACTTCTTACCCACCACCTGGTTTTCTCTACCCATATGACCGTAAGCCGCAGCCTCTGAATAGATGGGGTTTCTAAGTTTTAATCTTTGTTCAATGCTGTAGGGCCTCATATCGAATATTTCACCAACCTTTTCTGCGATTTCCCCATCCGTCATACTGACATTTGACTTTCCAAACGTATTCACAAATAGTCCCATAGGCTCAACTACGCCGATCGCGTATGAAACCTGAATTAATACTTCCTCTGTTACACCTGCCGCTACCAGATTCTTTGCGATATGCCGGGTAGCATAAGCAGCCGAGCGGTCCACTTTTGATGGATCTTTACCTGAAAAAGCGCCTCCGCCGTGAGCCCCCTTACCTCCATAGGTATCTACAATTATTTTTCTTCCCGTAAGACCTGTGTCTCCATGTGGTCCCCCGATTACGAACTTTCCCGTTGGATTTATATGATACTTAATTTCGCCGTTAAAAAGAGCTTGAAGTTGTGGCTTTAACTGACTCACCACCCTAGGAATAAGGATTTGCACGATGTCCTCCGTGATCTTCTCAAGCATAGCTTGTTCCGTATCGAATTCATCGTGTTGCGTTGAAACTACGATAGCCTCAATACGCTGAGGCTCATCATGGTCTGAGTATTCAATAGTGACCTGAGCCTTCGCATCTGGGCGTAAATATGTAATTTCTCTATTCTCTCTTCGCAGGTTAGCTAATTCAATGAGAATCTTGTGCGACAGATCTAAAGCCAAAGGCATATAATTCTCTGTTTCGTTTGTAGCGTAACCAAACATCATTCCCTGGTCACCTGCTCCCTGCTCTTCCGGGTTTGATCGATCTACCCCTTGATTAATATCCGGAGACTGTTCATGGATCGCGGAAATAACACCACAAGAATTTCCGTCAAACATGTATTCACCTTTAGTATAACCAATAGTGTTGATCACATCCCTCGCGATTTTTTGCACGTCCAAGTAGGCATCCGATTTCACCTCGCCGCTTAATACCGTAAGACCAGTGGTTACCAAGGTTTCACAAGCTACTTTGGAATCCTTATCGAAGGCTAAAAAGTTGTCAATTAATGCGTCTGAGATCTGATCTGCTACTTTGTCCGGATGGCCTTCTGATACAGATTCTGAGGTAAATAAATAGGGCATAAGTATTTATATATCGTAATTACAGCGGGCAAAGGTAGAAGTATTGACTTTATTATTAAAAGTAGAATCTAATAAATCGTGTTTCCCTTTTATGGCGGCCCCTGTAGGATAAAAATTGTAGGGGTTTTGCGGAGATTTAGCTTTTCATTTTTCCACTCTTTGATAGTCATAGTTTTCACATATTCAGCGCTTCCAGTTAAATCTCGCGCCACACACAGCAAGGTATCTTCTTTGGCCATATTAATTAAGCTGCTAAAAAGCTGCTGATTTCGATACGGAGCTTCAATGAAGATATGGGCGAATCCTTCCTGAGTCGAAGAACGCTCTAAATTTCCAATAGTAATCCGAAGGTCTGACGACTTAATGGGAAGATAACCCTGGAAAGTGAATTTTTGTCCATTTAATCCAGATCCCATTAGCGCAAGCAGAATTGAGGATGGCCCTACCAATGGCATCACTTTTATTCCATTTCTATGCGCAAAACTAACCGCTTGAGCTCCCGGATCAGCAACCCCAGGACACCCTGACTCCGAAAGTATCCCAATACTCTGACCTGATAGCGCTGGACGCATTAATTCCGTTATTTCTGAATGAGCCGTATTTTTATTCAACTCTTTGAATTCAAGCTCCTCTATAGTAAGCCCAAGATTCAAAGCGCTTATATATCTCCTTGCCGTTCTTACATTCTCGACCAGAAAGTAATCCAAAAGTTTTAACGTTGATCTAACTTGCTCATTAATAACCTTACTTGTGCCCTCGGCAATTAAAGTGGGTATTAAATAAAGAGTTCCCTTATTCATCTATTTGACAATAGTGGTCATCTCATTTCTGTAGCGAGATGGACTTTTGCCCGTGAACGCTTTAAAAAGTTTATTAAAATGAGAAAAATTGTTAAACCCACATTCAAATGAAATATCAGTAATATTATCTGGTCGTTCAGAAAGCAATTTGGAGGCATGGACTAGCCGGTACTCATTGACAAACTGTGTAAAAGTTTTACCGGAAAGCTTTTTGAAATACCGACAAAAAGCGGGTTCTGTCATACTTACCACATCGGCTATTTCATCTAGTGAAATATGGCGTTGAAAATTGTCACGTACAAAATCATAAACTTTATTGATGCGCTGGCTGTCTCTCGGCTCAATCTCCATAGCGTAGCCATCTATATTAAGCAAAGTGTACTCTTCAGAATGGGCCAACTCTTTCAGTATAGCCAATATTTTCAGCAAACGATCAAAAGGATCCCTTTTTGGCAGTTTTTCTATTTTATCCCCTACTTTTCTCTTTGTTTTACCGGTAAAAGCAAGCCCTTGTTTCGAGCGTTGCAATAGCTTTTTAACAGGTTGCATCTCAGGAACATCAAAAAAGTGAGGCCCCAAAAAGTCCTCTTTCATCTGAACAATGGTTTCCGACTTGTTCCTGGTCAATCGATCTGTAAAACCATAATGTGGAAGGTTGGAACCAATAAGTAAAAGATCCCCATTTTTATAATAGGATAGCTGATTACCAATATGGCGTTTACCTGAGCCCCCATTAACGTAAATCAATTCCATCTCAGGATGAATATGCCAGTATGGCTTTTTATCTCGGCAAGGGTCTGCATACTGTCGGACCTTGATCGAATTACCGAAACCCGGATCGATCTTCTCAAATACGGGTGCTCCTTTTAATTTCACACTCGTCGCCTTTTCTTTCGTCTTTATCATCATCTATATCACTTAAGCTTTGGCAAAATTAACCCAACTATGTTCTATATTGTCAATATATAAAAATTAATTAATTATAAAGGTTAATATAATATATAAAGTTGAGAATTCTGAAGTAGTAAGCATAATTCATATGCCTCTAGCTTTGCTTCATAATTAAAAATTAAATTCTAAAGCAATGAAAAGAATCATTCGTACCGGAGTAGTAGTAGCCATGATGTTGATGGGAGTGTCAACATTCGCTATGGGGTCTGAGCCTTTCGTAAAGGTTAGTGCGGCGGGTAATAAAGAATTTACACTATTTATTAACGAAGTAAATGCGCCGGCTGTAGTAGTGTCTTTGAAAGACATTAGTGGCAATACACTATATAAAGAAGTATTGTTGAGTAAAGATAAATACTCCAAGTTATTCGACTTGGAAATATTACCCGTGGGATCCTACAGCCTTCAGGTAGAGGGGGATACTAGTATAAAAACCTGGTCTGTGGACCTATCCTCAGAAGGTCTATCAATCAATGAAGATGCTAAAAAGGAGTTCTTTAAACCTCAATTGGTAATAAAGAACGACGTTTTAGGTGTATCTTTCTTCAATAAGCAAAATGACAACTTAAAAATTAGCTTGTATAATGAGCAAAACCAGGAAATTTTCTCTGAGAAGCTCGCAAAAGATATTGTGATCATGAAACAATACGACCTGTCCAACATGGACAAAGGAATGTACACTGCGGTAGTCAAAACTGCGGGTAGATCTTTTAATCAAGTTATTACAATTAAGTAAAGTAACCATTTAACCTAAACGAAATGCCCTGGCACGTGTGCCAGGGTTTTTTTTGCCCTGTTGCATGGTAGCAATAGATGAACCTGTACAAATACTACTGATCCGCCTATGATAAGTTCCTGAGCGCCTTTCAATTTATTTAAGATTTGGGAATTGATTGGGATGAAACTGAGGTATTGGAAGGAGAACCGGGCGATTTTATTACCTATGCCCGTAAAGTCAAAGACAGTAAAAATTGGTTCGTGGGCCGGACTAACGATGAAACCGCACGCACCTCCAAGAGTAATTTTGGCTTCCTGCCTGAAGGCAAGCACTATACTGCTTTCATAGATAGCGATAACAAAAATGCCCATTGCAAGACTAACCCACAATCTTATGAGATCAGAAAATACGTAATGGCGAGTAAATCCAAACTCTCTCAATTCTGCGCTCCTGATGTAGTTTATGCGATTAGTTTGTTTGAGGTCAAGGACAAAAGTGAGACGAAAGAGTTGAAAAAGGTTGTGAGCTTTAGCATAAATGGTTCCTAAACATTCTGATAATCTGTAGATTAGATAAAAAATGAATTGCAAGAATTGTGGAGAAACAGTACACGGTCAGTTTTGCAGCCACTGCGGCCAAAGCATAAAGGTTAGTGAGATAAACTTCACTAATTTTTTAAATGAAGTGACCCAAAGTGTTTTCCTGGTCAATAAAGGGTTCTTCTACACTTTAATAAAGCTATTCAAGAGTCCGGGTCAGAGTATTGCAGATTTTCTTGC
>JBCCIX010000104.1:0-11378 GCA_039028075.1 Bacteroidota bacterium
AATGAGTTCTTTACCTTCCTCATTGGTTTTTATCGTTTTAATTTTTCCTGATTCGATGAAATAAAGGTGGTTAGGGTACTCGCCTTCTCTAAAAATATCGTGTTTCTTTTTGTATAACCGGCTTTTTCTATTTTCATGTAAAACCTCCAGATTGAGTGTTTTTTTTGCATCGCTGATGAAACTATTCAGTCCGGCGCTGCTATTTGCATATTCCTTTTTCATAGCCTCGGTCTTCCGTAATCTCGTCTCAACGGCATCTAACAGTTCAGTATCCTCAAAGGGCTTCGTCAAATAATCATCTGCCCCCAGTACCATGCCTTTACGCATATCCGAGCGCTCAACCTTAGCGGTTAGGAATATGAAAGGGATACCTGCCGTTTCATCTTTTTTTCCTAAAATATGAAGTACACCGTAGCCATCTAGCTCAGGCATCATAATGTCACAAATGATCAAATCAGGATGTTCCGAAAGCGCTTTTTCTATACCAACTTTTCCATTTGGCGCGGTAATGGTTTCAAAACCATCAAGTTCTAGTATCTCGGCCGTATTTTCTCTGATGTCCTCGTTATCTTCAATAATCAATATTTTTTTCATCGTATGTTGGGTTTTTCATAGCTGCATCTATATTTTGGTTTATCGGGAAGCAGACTGTAAAAGTGGTTCCTTTGTTTAATGTGCTTTCGAAATCAATCGTACCGTCAAGTATCTCTACATATTTTTTAACAATGTTCAGCCCTAGACCTGTCCCCTGAATATTTATGGCATTCTTTGCTCTAAAGAAGCGCTCAAACATATGCTTTTTGTCTTGTTCAGGAATACCCATGCCATAGTCTCTGACCTGCATTTCTAAGGTGTTTTCTCCGTAGGTTAAAACTAGATCTACATCCTTTTCGGAGTACTTGATGCCATTTGAGATCAGATTGATCAACACATTTTGCATGATTTTGCCGTCCGTGTAGCACGAGATCTCTTTGCCCTTAATCATAAGACGTATGCGCTGATTATCGCCGGTTAATTGGCTCATTTGATCGATGACATCTTCAGCGAGTTGAGAGACGCTAACTTCAGCCTTGTTTACGGTTATTTTGCCTTCTTCAAGTTTTGAAAGGGACAAGAAATCGTCTAGTATATTTTTGAGGTTACTGATGGCTGATTTTATTTTCTCAATGTGCCTGGTCCTTTTTTCCTGATGTTCGTCGGCTGAGTACCGCTCTATCAGAGAGGTAGATGAAAGCATCGTACTCAGTGGTGTTCTAAACTCGTGGGATGCCATAGATACAAATCGTGATTTTAATTCATTCAGCTCCCGCTCTTTTTCGAGCGCTTTCTTGGCCTCGTTTTCAGCTTGCATTCTAACGTTTATTTGCTCTTCTAGGTCTTTATTGGTTTTTTCTAAAACATCAATCGTTTTATCTAATTGTTCCGTTCGCTCGGTAACTCTATTTTCAAGCTCTGAAGCATAGGCTATAAGCTGTTCCTCACTCCTTTTAAGGGCCTCCTCTATCTTTTTTCGGGCTGAAATTTCAACAATAAAGGCCACCGTGTGGGAAATGTTCTTGAGAATGGCGCGATTCAGACTTATCTCAATCGGAAATTCAGAGCCGTCTTTTTTTAAACCAAACAAATCTCTTCCCGCACCCATTTGACGTGGCGTAGGATTCTTGTGATATTGCTTGCGATAGTCTTTATGTTGATCTCTTAGCTTTTTCGGTACAAGATCTTCAATCTTTTTGGAGATCAATCCCCCTTGATTGTAGCCAAACATTTGATGGCTTGCGTGGTTAGCCAGCACTATTTTACCAGAGTCATTCGAAACGATTATGCCTTCCTCGCAGGCTTCAAAAATAACCTTAAAGGCATCTTTGCTGTTATGTGGCATATGCAAAGTTCATTGTGATGAAAACAAAGAAACATGACAAAAATCAGTTATAAAATTGATGTGAACTACAAAAACTATTTTGGATAACGCCTTAATTTCACGTTATATTCTTTAATATAAAAAAGGTTAATGAAGTTGTACAAGAAAATTCTGTACCCTACGGACTTCTCAGAGAACTCCATTCGTACTATGGATTACGCTGTAAAGGTTAGCCAGGACCAAAATGCAGAGTTAATTCTATTGTATGCTTACCGATTAATCAATAATGGGAATGCAGACCATATTTCTCACAGAAATACTATCGCAGAGCATGGCCGAAAAAGCTATGATACAGTGAATAAGGAGGTTTTAGAGCGGTCAGAGGTAGATTATACATACTTGTCAGAAGTTGGTTTTATAGAAGACCGGATCTTGGCTACGGTAAAAGAAAATGACGTTGACCTAGTGGTTATTTGCGATAGTGTACATAAAGCTATCGAAAGTCAAAATAAAAATGGAAACGAGCGGTTATTAAAGCGGATTAGTTGTCCGATGATGCTCGTTCCTCCTGATGTGTAGATACAAAAAGGAGGAAAGTCTTCCAACGTTTAGATTAATTTCCACTTATTCATGAAACGTGAGCAGGGCGGAATTAAGATGCATGGCCAAGTCCTCCGTGATGCTTTGATGAAATAAACTTTGAAGGAAAGCGTGCTTTCGCGGCATTAGCGCTAAGACTGCTATGTCTTTCTCGTGTGCATAGGTAGAGATCCCTTTTTCTATATCTTTATTTTGGCTGAAAAAGAAAGCGTGGTTTACGTCCTTAAAAAACCGATGTAGCTCTAAAGCTTCATCACCTTCTTCCTCCGTAAGATATTCGGGGGATTCATTCACATTTAGCAAATGAAGTTCGGAATCGTAGCGCAAGGCTAACTCGCGCAGGCTGTCTAAATTTGATAAATGATCTATTTTTTTGAAATCCGCGGCAAAAACAATTTTATCAAAAGAAATAGTCTGTAAATGTTCCGGTATTACGAGTATAGGAGTACTTGAATGTTCGATCACCCGCAAAGCCACACTTCCGATCAGCCTATCGATAACACCATGCTCACCTCGGGTGCCCATAATGGTAAGATCAAATGCAGCGCTTTTTTCAATGATTACATCAGCAGCCAAACCCAATTGTACTTCCAGTTCGTAGTGAATAGAGGTTAACATTGAAATCTCACTTGTATACGACTCTAGATCTTTGATAAGGTTGTCCTTCGCTATTTCCTCAGGTAAATTTTGGGCGCTAATCGCGGAATAAACATGTAAAATCGTTAGTTGCGACTGGTTTTTTGAGGCAAAATCAACTGCAAGTCTAAGCGCATTTTTACTGCAGGTGGAAAAATCTACCGGCACAAGAATTTTACTAAACATAGTAGGCTTTATGATTGAATGGGTACTACCAATAGCGGTATTTTCAAAGCAAATGCTAATTGTTTAGAAACGCTACGTTTTAGTGGATCTTTTTGTGCATTTATCAAATGAAATACAGCAAGAAGGTCAATATTATTTTTTTCTATGAACTTTCTGGTGGCACTTATAACGCTTGGTGCATCAATAGCGTGAAATGAGCTAAGGTTGTATTTGAATAGACCTTTAAATTTTTGCTCTAAGCTCGATTTTCCCTCTTTTTCGGTATGAGATTTTTTCACATTAAATACATGAAGTTTAGACGAAAATGATTCAGCCAGGTAGGAGAGTGTATAAATTTTAGATTCTACGGGCATCATGGTATAATCGCTAGCCAACGCAATTTGTTTGATGGTAAGTATTCTGCAATCTCCCGGCATGGATATCAAAGAGCAGGACGGGTCGTCAATAAAATGGGTAGTAAGGCTACCAAAGTGGGTTTCATGCCTTCTGGAAGCGCCCAGCATACCCATGACCATAAGATCTATTCTTTTGTCTTTTACGATACTTTCCAATTCGGCGGCAGTTGACCCATTGCGTAAAATAATAGATGTTCTAAGGGTACGTCTGAAAAGAAAATCATGCTTTATCTGCTCAAATCGATCTTCTATGATCTCAGAAAGTAGCGGGTCTTTATCATCGTCCTGAACGTGAGCTATGTATAGATGAGCATCTATCTGTTCGGCTAAATTGATAGCATAAATTAAGGCATTGGTCGCATTAGAAGAAAAATCGGTTGGGACGAGTATATTTCTTAATTCTTGCATGGTCCGTATTTGAGTTTATTGAGATGAAGCTAGGCATTGCATTAAATAGCTGGAATGATAGCCCTCAACCGGCATCTTGATGTTTATCAGGATGCCACCTGTTTTCCTTACGAAAATGAGGGTGGTTTTCTTCTAGACACTATCCACACGATTTCCAATTCATACCGATTTATAGTAACGTTAAAGTGTGAGCGGAAAGCGTAAAATACAGCTTAAGAAGCTCTTCATCATCGTCATAACTTAGGCAACTATTTCTTTCCTCTGTGCTGGGTATTTTTATAGTCAAGGCAGAAATAGGTTATTGGCCCCATGAAACAGAGACAAGCATATGCCGATATGAAGACTACATTGCGTCAAGACTACGTGGTGAACAAAGTGGGTGACGAGCTTCTCAGAGGAAAAGCTGAAAGGATCGAAATTTTCTCGGTGAACCCATCTATTTGATCGGAACAAAGCCTTCCTTAAACTGTTGCCTAGCAGTATGGAAAAAATCTCTACCCTTCACACGGCTGATTTAGAGAAAATGCCGCGTCTTTACTGTAACAATCTCATAAATTCTTTATCCGGTTTCAAGAGCGCCAACTTATTGGGAACCGTTGATGAAGGCGGTAACACCAATTTAGCTGTCTTTAGTTCAGTGACCCACTTTGGCAGCAACCCGCCTTTGCTAGGTTTTGTGTTGCGCCCGCATGTAGTGCCTCGTCATACCTATGAGAATATAAAAGCCATCGGATACTTCACGGTAAATCACATTCATCAGGATTTTACCCTCGCCTCTCATCGGAGTTCGGCTAAATTTGAAAGGGAAGAGGATGAGTTTGAAAAGTGTGGTTTTAATCCTCACTTTGGCGCGCTACATCCTGCACCCTATGTCGCTGAAGCCAAGGTAAAAATCGGTCTGCGGTTTGAATCAGAGTATCCGATTAAGGAGAACGGAACCGTACTTATACTGGGTAAAATTATCGAGGTTATTACGAACGCTGAGTTTATTCAGGCCGATGGTTTTGTAGATCTAACCTTAGCGGGCAGTGTAACAATCAATGGACTGGATGCCTACCTGGCTCCGAAAAAAATCGCCAGGTACAGCTATGCCCGACCTAATCAGGAAATTAAAGAGATTTAGTAACTGGCCTTATGCACAGGGCGCAGTGTAGTTCGCTCGCAGCTGGATTTGCCGATTATCGTATAGGGTAATAACATTTTATGGAATAGTTCGAACGCAACGGTTTAACTCATCTAAGACTGATAACCATCCTGCGCAGTATATCTTACCAGCTAAGACCGTCATTCGGTGGTCCTGTCCCACCACTTTTCGGTGTAAAGTTCTGTTGCGTTGCGCCAGTTCGTAAATAAATATTTCACCCTTTTGTGATTTTTATGAATTCTGGGATACTAATCACATAAAGTGTATTCAAAATTCATGCATAGCAACTCGACTCACTTTCTTGAGATCATAGAGCAGCATCAAGGTATAATCACTAGCTTATGCTACGCGTATTATACGTCACCTGAAGATCGAAAAGACGTTCGTCAGGAAATAATTCTTCAACTATGGAAGTCATTTACGACTTTTCGAGGTGAATCTAAAGTGAGCACATGGCTATACCGGGTTAGCTTAAATACGATTCTTTCCAGGCGAAGAAAAGAAAAGAGACATCTTAACACGACGGATACAGCATTACTTAATGCTAGTTTTGAATATGCCTGTGATGATGGCCATGAACTTTTAAATTACCTCTTGGGTCAGTTAAAGGATGTAGATAAGGCGATTTTGATATTACAGTTGGAAGGCTATAAAAACCATGAATCAGCCGCTATTCTTGGCCTAACCACGACAAACATTGGTTCAAGGCTTCACAGGATCAAGTCCTTGTTACGAAAGAGTCTAAAACTTAATCTTTATGGATACAAAAAAGCTAAAAAATAGTTGGCAGCGCTATAAGCTAAATGCGTCTCTTGATCGCTTAGCGTCAGAGCAAGTGGTAGGTATTATACGAGCATCGTCAGAGGTCAACCGATCTTACCGATTAATCAGCAGCCTGGCCTTGTTTATTCTTTTGCTATTGGGTCTTCAAAGTGGCTAAAATTTTGTTGATAAGCTGGGGGCCAGACCCTGAGATCTTTTCAGGTTTTCCGTACTTCAGGTGGTATAGCTTATTTTGGGGAGCTGGAATCTATCTTTCATTCTTGGTTATGGCCCATATCTTTCGCAGGGATAACCGGGAGCTACGCCTTCTTGATCAGTTAGCGCTGAACGTGATGATTGGTGTGGTAATAGGTGCCAGAATGGGTCATGTCTTGTTTTACGACCCGATCTATTATCTCAATAACCCGATTGAAATACTTCCTTTTCGAATTAATCCGCATTTCGAGTTCACAGGCTTACTCGGTCTGGCGAGTCACGGTGGCGTACTGGGTGGATTGCTGGCTTTGGTGTTATTTAATCGAAGACATAAAATAGGATTTTACTGGGCATTGGATCGATTGGTAATCGTCGGAGCTTTGTTAGGTGCTTGCATACGAGTTGGAAATTTCTTTAATTCTGAGATCATTGGTGTTCCTACTGACTTACCCTGGGCAGTGGTATTCATTAGAGTTGATGCGGTACCCAGGCATCCGACACAACTTTATGAGGCCTGCTACTACCTCATGGTTTTTTTCTTACTGTATACATTTTGGAGAAAAAATAAGAAGACGAGCTCTGGATTTTTGACGGGCTTAGGACTAACCTTACTGTTTACGCAGCGCTTTCTAATCGAATTCTTAAAAGAAGATCAAGTTGCGTTTGAAAGTGATTTGATACTTAATATGGGGCAAATACTTAGTATTCCGATAGCAATATTAGGCTTCATACTGATGGCGGTCAAAAGAAAGCCTGCGCCTCCGGAGTAAAAAGTACAATGAACCTTAGACCCCTTTCTTATCTCCCCAAAGCTGTACGTGTAGCCGGTCGGTGAAATTAAAGCCGTGTTGTTTACAGATTTCTACTAACCAAAAGCGCTTGGCATTGAGGCAGTCCGGTTGTGTGCCCTGGGGCATCAAATAAATAGTGTAGGCGGCAATTTTAAAATCAGTTTGCAACTGAAGTACTTCCGAAAGATCCTCCTCAGAATCTAAAACAAATTTCAAAATAGCTTTTTTGTTTTGGGCAAACCATTTTAAAGTGCGTGGTTTCACCCTGATCTTATCCGGATTGTTTGAATTTTTTAGTTTGGGAGAAACATTGTATTGATCAATGAGCCCATCAAGTGCTGTACATGGAATTAGCGTCCCGTTGGTCTCAATTTCTATCCAATAGCCTTTGCGTTTTAGCACTCGGCATAGCTCGAAAAGCTCTTTTTGCTGGAGCAAAGGCTCTCCGCCGGTTACAACTATATTTTTACACGGATACTGCTCAATTTGTTTTACGATTTCATCAATGCTAAGATCCTTGATCCACTCGGACTTATCAAATTTCTGGTATTCCGGGTCATCGTCGTTAAGATGGACAAACCGTGTGCCTTTCCAGTTCCAGGTGTAATCCGTATCACACCAGACACAATGAAGGTTACAAAGGCTGGTACGCACAAAGATGCTTGGTTTACCCAGGCTTTTACCCTCGCCTTGGATAGTATAAAAAATCTCCGCCTTTCCGTCTAAACTTGCCAAATGCATTGTAGTTGCAAATTAAGCAAGGATACCTTCAGTTAAGCACATACTTCCCTCAGAATTTGCGTTAATTGCGGAGCATGAGCAAGGGAGTGCTGTACATGCTTGGAGCCACGTCGCTTTTTGCCATTATGAACGTACTGGTAAAGTCAGTGGCGCATATTCCCGCCACAGAGGTTGTTTTCTTCCGTTCGATTGTATCTTTTGTGATTAGTTTTGGCATGCTTAGAGCGGCTGGGGTTAAGGTTTTTGGGTCTAAAAAAAACAGATGGCTATTGATTTTTAGAGGGACCAGCGGAGCTATAGCTTTAGTGATGTATTTCTATTTGCTACAGGTGATTCCCCTGGCCACGGCGGTAGTTTTACAGTTTCTTACCCCAGTTTTAACGTCGCTGTTAGGCATCTTTATCGCCAAAGAAAAAGTACACCCTGTTCAGTGGCTGTTCTTCGCTATGGCTTTCGCCGGGGTGGTGGTAGTGCAGGGTTTTGACGCTAGGGTGACACCTCTTCATTTAGTGCTAGGTGTACTGGCGGCCCTGTTTGCGGGTCTGGCCTATAACTTTATTCGCAAAATTGGTAAAGGCGAAAGTTCTTTGGTGATCATATTGTATTTTCCGTTGATTACTGCGCCCCTTACCGGAGTTTATACGCTATTCAATTGGGTTGAGCCGAGGGGTTGGGAATGGCTGACGTTGCTGTCCATCGGCCTTCTCACTCAGTTTGCCCAGTATTTTATGACCAAGTCCTACCAGTCAGACGAATTGTCAAAGGTGTCAAGCGTAAATTATACAGGTATTATCTACGGCCTGGCTTTTGGTTGGCTTTTTTTCGATGAACAATTCAATTTTTTGACCTACCTGGGTATGTCTCTAGTGCTATTGGGCGTAATATTAAATGTAGGGTTTAAGAATTCTCAGAAAAAGGTAATTCGTTAAATTAGTCGAAGAAAAGAGGCAAATCGTTTATGTCAGGACATAGTAAATGGTCGACCATAAAAAGGAAGAAAGGGGCCAATGATGCCAAGCGTGGAAAAATATTCACCAAACTTATTCGCGAGATCACGATCGCAGCGCGCGAAGGTGGGGGAGACCCGGACGGAAACCCACGGCTAAGACTCGCCATACAAAATGCTAAAGGCCAAAATCTGCCAAAGGATAACATTGAACGTGCCATCAATAAAGCATCCGGGGCTGAAGCCGACGACTACCAAGAGCTCACCTATGAAGGGTACGCGGCCCACGGCGTAGCCGTATTTTTGGAATGTGCAACAGATAACCAGAATAGGACCGTGCAGTCCGTGCGCTCATTGTTTTCAAAGTATGGTGGGAGTCTCGGTGTGAACGGTTCGGTAGATTACCTATTTGAGCGGAAAGGCGTATTTCTCATCAAGTCCTCAGAGGGAGTGGATCAGGAAAATGTTGTGCTCGAGTTGATAGACGGGGGTGCCGAGGAAGTGAATTTCAACGAGGGTTACCTTGAAGTTACCAGCGCCCGGGAAGACTTTGGTAACCTGCAGAGTAAGCTTGATGAGCTAGGGCTAGAGCTGGAATCTGCGGAATTACAAAGGATTCCAACTACCACGGTAAGCTTGAACGATGAGGATTTTACAGATGTGATGAAACTCATCGATGCTTTTGAAGATGATGATGATGTGCAAAAGGTCTATCACAATGTAAAAGCTACTGAAAAGCAGCTATCTCTGCTTTAGTATCGGGAAATGAGCTAACTAGTGTGGTCGAAGGGCATGATTAGATACTCGACTATTCCTCTTTTTTGACGAAGTAATAATCTGATCTCGAGGAAGCAGGGTAAAGCCGATTGTCTCTTATTTCCAAGCTAATACTTTTAGATTCCGTTATTGTATTCTCTTCGGCCATAAGGATTAATGATCGATCCTCAACAACCCAAGAACCTGAAAAATTATGGGTTTCGCCTAAATATTTGAAGGTCTTGTTTTTTTGTAATGACAGCATATCTGCCTTATCATTACCTACCCAATGGCCAATTAAGTGATTGAAAGAATCGGGGATTGCTTTTAAGGTCAGTTTTAAGTGTTGATGTCCGTGTTTGCTTGTTCCTTCCCAGTGCATCCAACCTTGCGTAACAAAAATGTCCCACTCACTTATTTTCTTAGGTGCTACTTCTTTGCCATTGAGGTCGTTGAGAGCCGGTGATTCTAAAAGCAGTCGCCGACCTTTAAGCTTCCAGCTACCTAATGATTGATGGCCTTTGGCGTTGGTCAGATATGTACCGTCCACAAAAAGCTGTATTTCCTCAATGCCAAGCCTTTTTCCAGCTGAAATGGTTTCACCTCGGCTTTTGGTATTCACAATTTTCCATTTACCCAATAGCTCCGTAGTGGTAGTACGCTCAGAGCAACTTAAAATTAAGATAAGAGACGTGAATAGCAGTATCCCTAAATTACGTGGCATAACCTAAATAACCGAAACTTTACTAAAAGTCACGACATCTTGAAAAAAGTCTTCTGGTGCGCAAAGTATACCAAACAAAAAGGCCACCCAGGGGCAGCCTTTTTATTGTAGTTATCAATAACTTATTAGAGCTTGGCAATAAGGTCTGCTACTCTGTAGGAATAGCCGGCTTCATTGTCGTACCATGATACCACTTTCGCTAACTTTCCATTTACCGAAGTGATCTGTGCATCAAAAATAGAAGAGTGCGGATCACCAATAATATCAGAAGATACGATGGGATCTTCCGTGTACTTTAAAATGCCTTTCATAGGGCCTTCGGCAGAAACCTTCATCGCAGCATTAATCTCATCTACAGATACTTCTCTATTCAAAATACAGGTAAGGTCCGTAAGCGATCCCGTGGGGGTAGGAACACGTATGGCGTTACCATCTAATTTACCTTTCAGGTCAGGCAAGACTAAGCCCACAGCTTTGGCAGCACCGGTGGTCGTTGGTACCATATTTAATGCGGCGGCACGCGCTCTTCTTAAATCGCGGTGCGGTGCATCTTGCAAGTTTTGATCAGCCGTGTAAGCGTGGATGGTCGTGATATATCCTTTTTCAATGCCAAAGTTATCGTGCAAAACCTTAGCTACCGGCGCAAGGCAGTTCGTAGTACAAGAAGCGTTGGATAGAATCGTTTCGCTTCCGGTTAATATATCGTCATTTACCCCAAGAACTATGGTAGGGATATCGCCTTTAGCAGGTGCAGAAATAACGACTTTCTTCGCACCGGCTTGGAGGTGTTTGCCTGCGCCATCAGGATCTACGAATCTACCGGTCGACTCTAGCACGATGTCTACACCGTGATCTTTCCAGGGTAATTGTTCGGGATTACGTTCGGCAAGTGCGGCTATATTCTTTCCATTTACGATCAGGTGGTCGTCAGTAGCTTCTACCGTACCGTTAAATCTGCCGTGGATGGAGTCGTATTTCAAGAGATGTGCCAGTGTAGCATTGTCCGTCAGATCATTGATCGCTACTACCTCAACATTGCTTTTTTCTAACAATATTTTGAAAGCCAGTCGGCCTATACGTCCAAAACCGTTAATCGCTACTTTAGTCATTATTCTGGGTTTTAAAGTTAGTGTTTATTATGGCGGCAAAGCTACATTACCCCTTCACTAAAACCAATTAATAAAATGGCTAAAAAGGACACTATGGTCATTTTCC
>JBCCIX010000105.1:0-11299 GCA_039028075.1 Bacteroidota bacterium
CGGCCATAGCGACATTCAACTCTCAACTCTTTACAAACTTTTGGAAGTCGGACTCGGCAAACGAGTGAACTTAACAATCGGTTAAAACGAGCCACAACAAATGCTATGAATGAATGGGGGTTCATATGTCAGGACAGTTTTATGGGGATTGGAAAGTCCGCCACAAGTTTTAAATTTAAATCAAGGTGTGGCTATGTGCGAGTCGAGAGGTTGGTGCTTCTAATCCCCACTCATCATAGCTAGGCGTTACCTGTCAGTAGTGCTTCGAAAACAGATTGTACAACTTTTTCGTAACTTTAATATATGGAGGCTAACATAAACCTTTCTTTTTCACAGATTCTCGAACTGGTCAAGAATTTACCTGGCGAACAAAAAATCAAGATTTCTCAGGAACTTGAGAAAGAGACTATTGACTCCAAATTGACAGAACTGCTAACTGCCTTCCGAACTGATAAACTCTCAATAGAGGATATAACCGCAGAAGTAGAGCAAGTTCGACATGACCTTTATGACAAACGAACATCGAACTAAGGTCATCTTCGACACGAACATTTGGATTAGTTATCTTATCGGTGGCCAACTAGCTAACATAACTGAACTTCTTTCATCAAGAAAAATTGAACTCGTTCTATCCAAACAACTTCTAACCGAGTTAACAGAAGTAACCAGTAGGAAAAAATTTCGAAGGTACTTTGACGAACAGAAGGTGAATGAACTCTTAAAGCTCATGGATATCTTGGGAACTAACTATGAGATCGCAGAATATCCTAACATCTGTAGAGATCCAAAAGACAACTTCTTGCTTGGACTCATTAGGGTTTCACGGGCTGATTTTCTCATAACTGGTGACCAAGACCTACTAGAACTGAACCCTTTCGAAGGAACTGAGATAATAGAGGCCAACCAACTGCTAGAAAAAATAGCCGACAGGTAACAGTCGCTAAAGTTGCATACGCCAAAGTACTTCTAGCCTATTTTGGTGCAATCCGACCGCCAATCTGCGCCTTCTGCAAGCGACTATTTCTTTCGGAGAGTTTTGTGGTTCTGGACTTTCTCTTTCTTGACGCAGCAGTTTTCTGAGACTTTTGTGGGTGGCACAGATCAGCTAGTTTAGTGCTAATAGCAAAGTGTGGGCATACGCACTTTAGCTTGGCGTTACAGCGCATTGTCATCTCTGCGCACATCTTCCTAAAGAATTTGTCCTCAAGTAACTTTTAAGTTACCTTTGTCGTATGAACAAGATCCGGGAGGTCATTGCTTACAAGCACTATTTTGAAGAGTTCTTGAACGACCAAACAACGAGAGTTCAAGACAAGATTTTCAAGATTATTGAAGTAATTGAGACCCCGGAGCGAGTACCCAGTAATTACTTGAAACATTTACCGGAACTGATTGACTATATGAGGCAAGGATTCAACTGGGATCGAACATATGGAGAGTGTTCTGCTTTTTTGATGGCAATCAACTGGTGATTCTTCTGAACGGTTTTCAAAAGAAGACTCAGAAAACACCTAAGAAGGAAATCGAAAGAGCGGAACGATTAATGAAGGAATATTATCAAGACAAAGCGAACGAACATGGAAACTAAATCTTGGAAAACCATAAAAGATGATGTCTACGGGAAGAAGGGAACTCCGAGACGAGACCAACTTGAACGTGAAGTTGAGGGGCTTAAAATAGGATTACTACTTCGCCAGGCTCGCGAACAAAAACACCTAACTCAGCAGCAGCTTGGTGAACTGGTTGACAAGAAGCGAACCTATATATCCAGGGTTGAGAATGATGGAAGTAATTTAACCCTCAAGACACTATTTGAAATCGTAGAGAAGGGACTCGGAGGGAAAGTGACAATTAGTATTGACGTATAAAACGACGCTGTAACAATTAGCGTCTAATGCAGTGCCGTAAGGCCGCAGTTCATTAGACGTGGTGTTGAACGCTTACCTTAGGTAGCGGTGCTTCACTATGGGGATTCAATAGGCTTTAATGCTCACCTTTTAATCGGAGGACTTTCGATCATATTCATTGTAGGTGGATAATAAGCTAGCCTTTGGGTGGTTTAGTAATTTGTGATGGGCTATAATAGTGATTTCAGTGTTAATCTGTTAATCTGACGGTAGCTGGTTGATTCCAGACAAAGCTGCCGCATACATACCCCTGTATGTTGAAAAAATGGTAGATAGTTGGATTTGGCTTACCTTTTTGTCGACCGTTGAACAGGTATAGGCCTGGCTTGGTCCCCCGTATCTATTGCTTCAGCCCACAAGCGATCAGATCGCTAAGTACTACATACCTGCTTTTGTTATTTTTAGACTCCTGAATGCGCAGCTGTTTTCGATCAAAATCCACATCGGTGAGTTTAAGCTTACAGACCTCACTTACCCGTAGTCCGGCAGAGTAGATCAGGCAAAGTAGCACTCGTTGTTTGAGTCATTGAGGGGCTTTGAAAAGGCGTTTGAGTTCCTGCTGGGAAAATACCGTGGGGAGTTTTTTCTGTCCCTTCAAATTGGGCAGGCGCAGGGCACGGTCCTCCAAGTCATAGACTCGAAAAAAGAAACGCAGGCCGTAGACAGCATGCTTGAAAAGTATCGCTGAGGTCTTTTTCTTTTGCCAGTGAATACAGGTAGGTATTGATCTCATCGGTATCCAGATCAAGGGGTGATTTACCGAAGTGAAGACTGATCTGGGTAATACTCCGTGAATAGCTAAAAACTGTACTTTCTGCACAGCTCTTCAAAGTGATCTGTTGTTCAAATTTACCGATATGCTCAGCGAATCGAGGTACTTGAAGTTTAGCTTTTTCGATTAGCGTCTTGGCCGAGTTAGGACGGGTATTGAGCCATCCATAGTTTTTACTTACCTTGCTCATAATTGAAAAATGTTTTTTGAGCAAGATACTTCCGGTCGCCCTTTAGCTACCGAAGGTTGAGTTCAACATGCGATAAGCTCCATGAGCAGGCTAAGCTATGAGCACTTTTTAGTGCGCTATTGTAACTTTAAAATAAACCTGAAAAGACATGCTCACTGTATACCAAGCAGCTGGTATGGGTGGATAAACTGCGTAGCTCATTGCCTGTATGCAAGTATTTCCATGTGGTCTTTACCATTCCCCAGCGCTTCATAAAACTTGCTACATCAACCAGCAGGAATGTTACAAGCTTCTTTTCGAAGCTACTGCACAGGCCCTGGTGAAGGTAGCACTCAACCCTAAGTTCTTAGGCGCACAAATAGGTGCTGTATCTGTTTTGCACACTTGGGGACAGGCACTCACCTACCATCCTCATATCCACATGGTTGTACCTGCCGGAGGACTGTCCGAGGATGGGATGGAATGGATCGAAGCAGGTAAGAGGTTCTTCGTCCCCGTCAAGGCACTTTCATCGGTTTTCCGAGGTAGGATGTGGAGCCTGCTGGAGAAGGGTATTAAAACAGGCAAGATAAAATTGGCCAATAACTTCGAAAGTGTCTACGATTTGAAAAAAGCACTGTACCACAAAAACTGGAATGTATATGCTAAGAGGCCCTTGGCAGATCCGCAATCCGTCGTTCAATACCTGGGACGCTACACTCACCGTGTGGCTATCAGCAACAGCAGGTTGGTAGATGCCAATACGAAAAAGGTTACCTTCGATGGAAGGACTATAGCAATAGATTGAATCAACAATTACTGTCACTGGACACCCAAGAGTTTATCGCTCGGTTCCTCAGACATATTCTGCCTAATGGCTTTTATAAAATCAGGTATTATGGATTACTCGCATCTGCTAATCGGATGAAAAAGGAACAATCTATCTCTCTGATTGGAAAATGGTGACCGGCATCCTTGCTACAAGGGCTTAGTGTGAGGTAGGTACTTAAAATAACCTCAGGTAAAGATGTTGAACTGTGCCCTAAATGTAGTAAAGTGAGGCTTTTGCCCAAAACTATCCTTGATCCAGTATAGTACTTTACTGTTGCTAAATGATCTTTGAGGTGATGATAGATACAACATCAGCTAACATAAGAGTGGCAGGGAAAAATCTGTCCAAGCCAATAAAAACCAAACTCCCTGATGAATTACAACTTACATTCTTTTGGTAAAAACTGTCCTGATCTTCCGCTCAAAACAGATCAAAATAGAGTGTTACAGTGTTACAACATGACTTACCCATAGACCAGAAGAAGCATCGTCCAACGATGTCTTAAATCGAATTTGTACAGCTAAGTGCTCCTTTTAACCTCATATCCTATCTTTAGACAAACTCGACTTAAAACACTATATTGTTAGCAGTTATTATGACAATATGTATGAAAAACACTTTAATACTTCTTACATTAATTAAAGCATCATTACTTTTTGGTCAAGGATTTCCAAGTAAAAACTCCCAATTTCATAACCTGAAATCAAAAAGTGGAATTGAATATGTTGTAAAAGTCACATTACCGTTGAACTATGATGAAGCTAAAACATATAAGTCAGTATATTATTTAGACGGATTTGGAATGTCAGATTTAGTTCTTGGTGCATATTCAATATTAAACATATATGATAACAAAATTGAAGACTTAGTTTTTATTGGTATTTCTTACGAAGGTTCTAGGACTGATTGGATAAAATTTAGAACATTTGATTACACACCATTTAGATTTAAAAGTATCGGCAATGAACCAAAAATAGACACTATTTCCACTATAAAAATAAAAGTAACCTACAAAACCGAAGGGTATGAAATGAATGAAAATAATACTGGAGGTGGAAAAGAATTTTTATCCTTCATTGAAAATAGAATATTGAATTTTGTTAATTCAAAATATAGAAACCTAAACTCTTCAAGAACAATTATAGGACATTCATTTGGTGGTTTATTTGCTACATATGCATTACAAAGTAATCCTGATTTATTTGAGAATTATATTATTATATCTGCGAGTCTTTCTATGAATTCCTACGAATTAGTAAAAGACAATCATTTTAAATTATTAGAAAATTATAATTTTAAACGAAATGTTTTTAGTTGCTACGGCGATATTGAACCTTATATAACAAAAGAGTCTAATAATATTTTCACTGAAAAAATTTCGCAAGAAAAATTTGAAAGAATAAACTACAAGCTAAAAATTTACAGAGGCGAAAGCCATACATCTATTTTAAAAGATGCTATTTATGATGGCTTAAAGTTTATTTATCAAAAATAAATACTGCCAACAATGAGCGTCTAATGCAGTGCCGAGAGGCCGCAACTTAGGATCATACTCATTGAGCGTTATTTAGCATGATTGCAGTAAGAAAGAACCTCTTAACTTTAAAATATGCTGACGACGGAACAAGTAGTCGGAACAATTAACAAGCTCTCTTAAACCCTCTGGAATTTGGTATCTTCAATACCAGATGCTGGGCACACACAAATGATTGTAGCCTTCCCTTTTTTGTAGCCTTCCCCAACTTGAGTGCAATCCGACCGCCAATCTGCGCCTTCTGCAAGCGACTGTTCTTTTCTGAAAGTGTCGCAGTTCTGGAATCTTATCTTTCTTAATGCAGCAGTTTTCTTAGACTTTTGTAGGTGTGGCGCAGATCAGCTAGTTTAGTATTTCAGTAGCAAAGTGTTGGTACACACTTTAGCTAGACGTTAGCATTCATGCCGCATGGTGGTAGATCGTACGAAATACAAAGTTTGGGATAGGAAGAACTTCAACGTAATTCATTTCATGCTGAACCCTGGATTAGCAATTAACGAACTAATTCTTGGTCAACGTGTACCTAAGATCATGCTGATTGATCAAACATCTGACAAACCTTTGATGGAACGAACTTATGTCCCATGTCCCCATTGCGGCATCTATCATGATGGAAGAACTTGGTCACAACAGAACAAAACCGCCTTTAAGAACTGGTTTGGCCTGTATTGCTCTAACTGCAAAGGCATAATTCCTTGCATTCGAAACTGGACATCTGCCTTGCTTCTTTGTTTAACTTATCCAATATGGTTTTGGTGGATCAACTCTTGGAAGAGGTCTTGGCTGAATAAGCAACCTGAACGCTATTCCAAGTTAAATTTCCAAGCCATTGAACACAAGAAAGTCAACTGGTTGAGGATGGGATTATTGTGGGGAACATTTATGTTCATTGTCATGACATTGCTAATGCCATTGATAACTGGGACAGAATACAGCCTAACACTTATTCTAGTTAACCTGCCAATTTGGGCGATTGGAGGATTAACATTCGGGTATGTAATGAAATTGTGGATGGGCAAGAAAATACGAAATGATAACAGTCGCTAGTACGAATGCGCCTAAGCGTCTTTCTGCTACTTTCATTTGATCTTCACCGCTCCGCTAGCCATTCTGAAACAGCATCCCCCCTAGCGACTTCCTTGCTTCTGGATCTTAACCTTCTAAACGCAGCTCTTCACATTTACCGTTGTAGGTGTTGGCTAGCGGAGCTATATTAGTACTTTCAGCCAAGCTCGGGGCGTACTCCTACTAGCTTGGTGTTGGCGTACATCAAGACAGAAATTAATCTGCTGATATAAATTATCGTGAACTATACAGAGTATCAGTCTTCAAGTACCTTTAAATACATTGTTAAGAACTATTGGCAATTTATAGTGCCACATGATACTAACATTAGTTTTCCATTGCACCATGAAACACTACCCCATAGCGAAGTGTCAATTGTATTCATAAGACAACCCTATTTCAACGGAATTAGGATGCTAGGCCCACACACTAAGAAATTTGAGAAAACGATTTTTTAGCACTTTTCTCTTTCTGATCCACGACCCAGCCCAGGCCATTACCAGCCGCCGGATCCCTTACCGTGGTAATGCCGTGTGCCATCCACAATTTAAACACGTACTCCGCATTGACTCTTTGTGCCCTACCCCCAATATGACCGTGCATATCCACAAATCCTGGTAAAAGATACATGGCTTCGGCCTCTAACTCCTTGCCTCCTTTTTTTAATTCAGGTCTATCCGCAGGATCAATGTCCACGCCGGGATAACCTACCGCTTTGACTTGTATGATCCTATCATTTTCTACCACCACATCCACCGGGCCTACAGGTGGAGCACCATCGCCCTTAATTACGGTGGCACAGCGGATAATAAGCTGTGGCCAAGGCCCTTCTCCATCATTCGCTAGAGGAGCTTTGGGTATTTGAGCACTTATAGAAAATGATACTAGGAACACGGAAAGAGTAAGGCAATTCTTCATGAGGTTAGGTTATATGGCTTAAGATAAGGATACCACGGCTTCAAAAAAATATAAATACTATGAATGGCGGCCTTTTTCAACTCTGGTTCTAATCCCCATAAAGAACAAGCGTTCAGGCAAAATCCGCTTCATAAACAGCAGGACAGGAGCTCCTCCACCAACGGAATATCTTAAGCGGTGACCGCGGTTCACGGCTGCTTTATATGTTTTTTTTGCAACTATCTCAGGGCCTTCTGCAGATGCACCCATATCCTGAATGTTATTAAAGACCCTGTGCACGTATGAATCATATACATTGAGACCTTTCTTCTTAATCACATCCATAGAGCGATCGTAAAAATCGGTTTTAATAGCTCCAGGTTCTATTAACCTGATTTTAATTCCAAACGGTCTTAACTCGTACTGTAAGGATTCTGAAAAACCTTCTACTGCCCATTTAGTGCTATTATATAACCCATACAAAGGAAACGACATCCTCCCGCCTACTGAGGTTATATTGATTATAGTGCCGCCTTTACGTTCTCGAAAATGGGGAATAATAGCACGCGTTACATTCATTAATCCAAATACATTCGTATCAAACTGTCGTTGTATCTGCTCTTCAGTAGAAGCCTCAAAAGGACCCACCAGCCCATATCCTGCATTATTCACCAAGACATTAATACCGCCAAAATCGGTAATTACCAATCGTATCGTCTCATGAATGGTGCTTTTATCACAAACATCGAGTCTATACAATTTAATATTCTCCAAGTTCAGGAGTTCTTTTTCCTGCTCAGGATTGCGCATAGTAGCGGCAACCTGCCAACCTTTCTGATGAAAATAGCGAGCAATGGCTTTGCCTATACCAGAGGATGAACCCGTAATTAAAACTGTTTTCATAGCTATATTATTTTCATTTCGAGGGGACTGAACTAACCTTGTTTCAATATAAGTTAGATCGCGCTATTGGAAAAATCAGGTTTAGCTTTTAGAAAAGCTTAATGGTCCGGTATCTGATCGGGTCTGTTCGGGAGATTGCGTATATCCTTCTTTCAAATAGCAAATGATAAAAAGGAAAATTCTGCAGTAACGTAGAACAAAAAGGTTTATTCCGAACCCAGGTTAAGATGTTCTTTCCGCGTCTTTTCGTGACTTTTGTGGTTTAACGTCACAAAGCATTACCGTCTCGGGTACTTTTCTATTTTTGTAGCCATGAATATTGTCTTATTTGACGACCCATTAATTCGTACATCGCTTTTACCATTGACTTTTACTAGGCCGGTAGCCGAAATTCGCATCGGTATTCTTAAAATTTCGGAAAAATGGGCGCAACATTTCAAGCAGGTTTCTTATAAAACCGAACCTTATTTGTCCGCAAAGTATCCTGAAAAAACCGCCTCAGATACCGTGTATGTAAATGGCGCGGTATGTCCATCTGAGGATACGCTTACGTCGATAAAGGCGATTCGAAAAGGTCAATCGCTGTGGCAGGAAGAAACACTGATTGCTAGCCACGACCTATCTGATCTGGATAAGACTGAAAAAAAACAGGTTACCCACCACCTGATTATGGTAGATAGGCTCTGGAAAATATTCAAATTAAATGGAGATCAGATCAGGTCGGACTTCGCCCTTGTGACCAAGGGTCGCACCTCATCATCTATAAATGACCCATACACTATCGTATACAATCCCGAAAACGTATTCGTCGAAAACGGGGCGGCCATCAAAGCAGCGGTAATAAATGCCGAAAATGGCCCTATTTATATTGGTAAAAATGTGAAGGTACTAGAAGGGGCAATTATCCGTGGATCTCATGCCTTGTGCGAAGGCTCAGTGGTGAACATGGGGGCTAAATTAAAAGGTGATTCCACCGTTGGCCCTTACTCAAAAGTAGGGGGAGAGGTCAGCAATTCAGTCATTTTTGGGTATTCAAATAAAGGCCACGACGGCTTTCTTGGAAATTCCGTGCTGGGAGAATGGTGTAATTTAGGCGCGGATACCAACACCTCCAATCTAAAAAACGACTATGGTGAAGTTAAAATTTGGGATTACACAAAGTCAGGCTTTAACGGTACGGGTGAAATGTTTTGCGGGCTTTTTATGGGAGACCATTCGAAAGCCGGTATTAATACCATGTTCAATACGGGTACCATCGTGGGCGTTTCTTCCAACATTTTCGGATCAGGGTTCCCCCGTAACTTTGTCCCTTCCTTTTCCTGGGGTGGATTGGCAGGTTTTTCCACCTATCAGCTAAAAAAAGCATTTGCCGTGGCTGGAAAAGTGATGCAGCGTAGAAACTTAGCTTTTGACGACAAAGAGAAAACAATTCTTGAAACGGTTTTCAAGCAAACCGCAGAACATCGTATTTGGGAGACATGAAGTTTGGTGAAATTGAAGGTTTAGCAGAAGTTAAAGGTAAGCTAGTAACGGCAGTTCAAAACGGGAAAATACCTCATACCCAGCTTTTTATGGGAAAGAAAGGCAGCCCCAATCTGGCTATGGCCTTGTCGTACACTACATTTCTTAATTGCGAAAGCCCTGAAGAAGGTGATTCCTGCGGCTCCTGTGCGTCCTGTAGCAAAATTAGCAAACACGTACATCCGGATGTTCACTTTGTATTTCCGGTAAGCTCTACCAAAAATATTACCGGTAAGGATGTAGTATCAACAAGTTTTTTAAAGAATTGGAGATCATTTCTAACCGAAAACCCATTTGGCGATCTCAACCAATGGGTAACCTCTTTTGGTGGTGAAGATAAACAGGTCAATATCTCTAAAGAGGAAAGTCGACAGATCGTCAAAAGCCTTTCGTTAAAAGCCTTCGAAGCGAAATACAAGGTAATGATCATTTGGCTACCGGAGTTCATGCATCCTTCAGCTGCTAATGGTATTCTAAAAATACTCGAAGAACCCCCTGAGAAAACTGTTTTTCTTTTAGTTTCTAATGATCACGAAAAATTGCTGTCAACTATTCTGTCCAGAACCCAAATTGTGACCATTCCAAAATTCACAGATCAGGAACTCTGTGCAATACTTGTTAAAAGATACCATCTCGAGGTGAACCAGGCCGAACAGTTAGCACATATCGCTGATGGCGACCTCAATGCTGCGGTGCGTTTCATGGGCAATGCAGAAAATGATAACCATCAACTATTTGCAGATTGGATGCGATCCTGCTTCAAACGTGATTTTACCGCCATGGTGCAACGTGCTGAGTTCTTTCATACCTTAAATAAGGTAGCACAAAAAAGCCTTATGCTTTATGCCACTACTATGCTACGGGAATCACTTGTGCGCTCAGTAGCGCCAGAGCTCACGCGCGTAAATGGTGAAGAGGGAAGATTCCTGGAGAATTTTAGTAGAGTAATGAACGCTGATAAAGTATTTTCCATCTCTGAGAAACTGAATGAAGCCTATTATCATTTAGAGCGTAACGCCTCGGCGAAAATGCTTTTCCTGAACTTATCGTTGCATATCTCAATGATCATCAAATAATGGATCCTGTAAGGATAGGTACGCGAGGAAGCAAATTAGCGCTATGGCAAGCACGATATGTGGAGGAAAAATTACAAGCTGTTGGTCTCAACACAGAGCTAGTGACTATAGAAACCCAAGGAGATAAAATTCTGGAGGTTTCCATTGCCAAAATAGGAAGCAAAGGAGTATTCACTGAAGAGATTGAGGAGCAGTTAGCTGCAGGTAGAATCGATATTGCTGTCCATAGCGCTAAGGATATGCAATCTGAACTGCCGGAAAGTTTCGAGTTAATAGCATTCAGTGAGAGAGAAAAAGTCAATGATGTACTGGTAAGTGAGCACAAAGACTTTAAGCTTGAGGATGCACCGGTGGTCATTGGCACATCTTCTACCAGAAGGGTTGCGCTTATTAATCGCTTTTACCCTAAAGTCAAGACCGTTCCGGTTCGAGGAAATTTGCAGACACGAATTGCCAAGATGAAAGACGGTGTCTGTGATGCCTTAATGTTGGCTTACGCCGGCATGTACAGAATGGGCTATTCAGACCTGATCGTTCAGGAACTGGACCTGGAACAATTTACACCGGCCGTAGGTCAGGGAAGTGTCGCCATAGAATGCGCCGTCCATCTTGACCCTCCGAAA
>JBCCIX010000106.1:0-11143 GCA_039028075.1 Bacteroidota bacterium
AAAAACAGAAACCGGAAACAGTGAAATCGATAAAAAAGGACAAAAAGAACTAGATGTAACTAAAACAGAACCTAGGGTAACAGGTATCGGAGGAATCTTCTTTAAAACAGAAAATCCTCAAAAAATGAAGGAATGGTACGGCAAGAATTTAGGTCTGGCGATAGGAGAAAATGGCTCGCCATTTGAGTTTCGAAACGCCCATCATCCTGATGAAATCAACTACCTTATTTGGGATACATTTCCTGACACCACCGATTATTTTGATCCATCTGAAAAGGAATTCATGATCAACTATAGGGTGCAAAACATCGAAGGCCTTGTTGATAATTTAAAGAAGAAGGGTGTGACGGTCGTCGACGAAATCACAGATTACCCCTACGGTAAATTTGTGCATATTCTGGACCCTGAAGGCAATAAAATTGAATTGTGGGAGCCCATTGATAGCTTTTTGACACAACTCGGAGGCAAAACAACAAAATGATCCCATCAAACTTAGAAAATTAAATGCCTGATGGTTACAATACACACACCAACGAGTGATCTTGATAAAAGCATAGACTTTTACAAAACGCTAAATTATAGGTTGGTGCGTCCGTCCAACCCTTGTCTATTTAACGATTCAAATACACTCATTGAAGTCAATCCGGACAGGTATGCCAGAGCAGGAATAAAAATGTATAAGAGTTCATGGGTTAAGGAGGTCCAAGGTTTGAAAGAGGTAACAGAATTATTCAACATAGACAGAGGTTACCTGTTGAACGATGCTAACGGTTGCTGGATCTATTTGATAGAAGAAGATTTCGAATTTCCGGCAGATCAACCTGATATAAACGCTGCGCTAACAGGGAATTTTGTAGGATTGAGCTTGGAATCTGCCAACATTCAAAAATCATTTTCTATTTGGCAACATTTAGGTTTTGAGATAATACAGGGAGATATTTCAACTAGTTATATGACACTTTCAAACGCAGACGAGTTTAAAGTATCGCTAATGAAACCACTCACCTGTCCTCATTTATTCTTCAATCCCTCTATGACTTTCTTTAATGGTGACAGGAATATGGAGGTAATCGCCGAAATCAGAGCATCTAAAATTCCAATAACAGAAGAGATTACCTATTTCAACGAAGAAGGCTTAGTGGATAATATCATTATCAAGGACCCGGGAGGCTACGGCTTTTTCATCTTCAATGATTGAAAAACGAACTATTGGAACGCATGAACTAAAACCAATATGAAATGAGCATAAACCTGGTATCCCAAGCGAGGATGAATAGGTCTATGGCAATTCCATGAGGCCATTGGAAACTAAACCTATACGCATGAAAAAGGACACTACACTGGGAGCTTACAGAATTTTAGCGATTGTCTTGATTGTTTTAGGAGTCATTCATTGCCTAATGGTTTTTGTTTATTACGAATCTCTGACTCACGAAGCGCTATATTCTATCGGAACCGGAATTGCCGTGATTATTTTGGGACTTTTAAACTATTCAGCTGCCAAACTTTTATCACCTATACTATTCACTGTCGCTATAATTGCTAACACGATTCAAACGCTGTATGGATTTTTATCTTTAAGACTAATAAATGGCCTTCCGACGTATTTGGGAATTCTAACTTTCCTTCTTTCACTAGTATTGAGTTGGATCGTAAGAAAACAGACGACTGACTCTTGAGAAAAAATTAAAACTTTGCTAGAAAACAAATGAAATATCAAGAAATTGTAGCCCATTCATCTCACGTTAATCATGTTAGATTCGATGAGAGTGGACATTTCATTTTCAGTCTTGGCTTTAATGGTGAGATAAAGGAATGGAATACACACTCACTACACTTATCTGCTGAATATATTGGTCATTCTAAAACAGTAAATGACCTGCTAACTGATGATGTAGGTCAAAAATTGATTTCAATTTCCGGGGATGGTTACATGAAAATTTGGGATAGCGCATTCAAAAAAGAGGAGGATAGTTTCTTGCTTGATAAAAAAGGACTAACCAGTTTTTTTAAAGTATCTGAAAAGTTCGTCTGGTTAAGCACTTCAAGTCAGAAGCTTCTATGCTACGATATGAAGAAGTCAGCAATTACTTTTAAGATAAAATCTAAATTCAAGAATCAGAGAATCCTGGATTACAATCACAAAAAAAATATTTTAGCAATTGGGGGTTTGGGTGAGATTATTCAGCTGATTAATGCAGAAAATGGGGAGTTGATCAAGGAGATTCAGGGTCATCACCCCGCGGTTTCAGGGTTGAGGTTTCTTGATGATACCTACTATTTGTCGGTGGGTTACAATGGAGATCTACTATTGGTTGATTTTGAGAATGAAAAGGAAATAGACCGAAAAATACTCATTGGTGAAAATTTTTATGCGATGGCTATGGATACCTCCGAAAGTCGGATAGCAATCAGTAGTGCTCACAAAGTAAGTGTCTTGAGCAGTTCCTCGTTGGAAATCATTCATGAGTTTAAGACCACGAGTAAAGGTAATTACGGACTGGTTTTTTCACCATCTGGAAAAATGCTGGCACTAGCATCGGCAGATAAAAAAGTGAGACTTTGGACGTTTGAGGACCAATAAGGGCACCTCTAAAAATCCTCTGCAAAACTGGATTTTTGGCTCAAATCGAGGCTTTCAGAATTTCAAAAACGTAGTTTACCGGTCGTAAATGAGGCTTTTGAAATTTTGAGTAACAAAGAGTTGGGCCAAAAGGCGAGTTTTTCAAAGGATGCTATTGGTCTGTGAGCGACAGCCATGAGCAAAATGCAACGATTAGCTTTTTTGCCAGACCATACTTGATGATACAGTATCACAAACAGATTAAATTTGTTGAGATATGATTCACAGTGACTTACAGTATCTACAAAGTAATCACACAGCTTTAGGTTTTATCAAAAAAGATAATATGCCTTTGATTGCTTCTTTTCTCTATAAGGCATTCAAAGAACAAAATCGACTAAAGATTGACGAGGTGGAGCTTTCGGATATGTTGTATGATCACTTGGCAAGCATAAATTTTGATAGAAACGAACCCCTTTATCCACTAGGACCCAAACATTATTTGGATAAATGGACTGAATCCGGCTTTTTAACTAAAACCTACGAAAAACAGCATGATCATGCCATATTTCAGTTAACCTCAGGGAGTGAGTTGGCATTAAGATGGTTAGGGTCATTACAGAAGTCTGAGTTTGTAGGTACTGAGAGTAAGTTGCTGCAGATTCTGCACCTACTTCAAAACCTGGTGGAAAACACCACCTCAGACGCGGAAGAGAGGCTCGCGCAATTAGAAGAACAGAAAAAAAATATTCAACAGCAAATTGATTCGATCCAAGCGGGGGAACCATTCGAGCAGTTAGACGATGTTCGAATCAAAGAACGGTTTTTCGAAATGGAACGCCTGGCAAATGAACTTCTTTCTGATTTTCGAGAAATAGAGGAAAACTTCCGGGCACTGGATAAAAGCGCGCGCGAAAAACAATTGAATAAAAGAATGAGCCAGGGCGACGTAATAGGCGAAGTGCTGGATGCTCATGATCAGCTCTGGGATTCTGACCAAGGAAGAAGTTTTAAAGCTTTTTGGGAACTTCTGATGAACGGAGAGCAACAAGAAAACCTTGAGAAAATGATCAGGAACCTCCGTAACCTGCCCCAGTTAAGTCAGGAAGGCCGTCGTTCAATCATTAGTCGATTGAAGTTCAACCTCATGGAAGTAGGTGATCAGGTAAATCAATCCAATCATCAATTAATCGCTCAATTGCGTCGGTTTTTGGATGCCCAAATCCTTTTGGAGCACAAAAAAATGAATGATACGATCGAAGAATTCCAACGTTTGGCCATCAAGTTCAAAGAAGATATCCCACTGAAAAAGCCATTTTATAAACTCTCTGACAAGGCATCAGTGGATTTCGTACTAAACCGGCCATTTTTCTCACCGCGGGAACGCCCGGTAATTACTACCGAACCTATCGAAGAGGGGGTATCAGATGCAAAAACTACCAGATTGTTTGAGCAAGTATATGTAGATCAGGTACAGCTCAAAAAAAATATTCGACATCTGCTACGTCGCAAGTCACAAGTCTCTTTGCTTGAAGTTTGCGCTGCTTACCCCATTCAAAAAGGATTAAGTGAATTAGTCACCTATATCGAAGTGGCCCGGAGAGATAGCAAGGCGATCATAGATGAGCAGGAAGAAGAAGTAATAAAAGTGAATAACCCTAATCTTAAGGGGCAGGATCAAAGCTACTCTGTCCCTAAAGTGATCTTTACCTCCTGAAAGTAAAATGGAGATTAATGTCAATAAAGCCCCTGTATACAGTCAGGTATTAGTAAAACTTTTGCAAGGCCCTGTTTATGAGCAGGATCAAAAACTTTGGCGACTTCTGCTTCAACACCGCAAGGGGATTTTGGAATATTTCAGCCAAATAGCGGTGAAACTCTACGTAGACGAAGTGGAAGGATACGCATTCCTAAAGCCTTTAAGTGAAGACGAAGAACAAACCTGGAGAGATTTATTTGAGGAAGACCCTCCGCGTCTCATTAGCCGTCGCAAACTCACCTATCTCCAAACCGTCATGCTGGTGCTTTTGCGAAAATTGTTATTGGAGCATGATGCTGCCGGTGGCGGATCGCGACTCGTAATTTCCAAGCAAGGACTTATCGAACAAATCAAAGACTTTTTACCAGAAGCGTATGATCAAACCAAGCAAGAACGTGATATAAAGGCTGCGATCAATCATTCGGAATATTGGGGGATCTTACGAAAACTTCCAAGTGATGAAACAACCCTGGAAATCAATCGCATATTAAAGGCTCGGATTACCCCAAACGAATTGGAAGAAATGCTAGCCAGGCTCAAATCATATACCGAAAATGATAGAGAACAACAGTAGCTTATTTTCAACCATCCCTTCCACACGCCCTGGCTATCGTCTGCAGGCTTTGGAAGTGTACAACTGGGGGACATTCCACCACAAAGTATGGCACATTCTTCCCCATTCAGAAAATGCATTACTTACCGGAGACATAGGGTCTGGCAAGAGCACTTTAGTGGATGCCATTACTACCCTACTCGTGCCCCACCATAAAATTGTGTTTAATGCGGCTGCAGGGGCTCAAAGCAAAGAAAGAACCATCCGCTCTTACATATTAGGAGAATACAAGAACATTAGGGAAGGGTTTGGGGTAAACTCAAAACCTGTTTCCTTGAGAGACTCAGGATCTACTTATAGTGTCCTTATTGCACGTTTTTCTAATGAAACCCTTGCTGAGCAGATAAGCCTCGCGCAAGTGCTTTGGATTGAAGATGGCAAAGACCGAAAGTTTTTTCTTGTATCGAAAGGAGCCCTTTCTTTTCAAGCAAACTTTACTGATTTCGGAACGAATGTGATGCAACTAAAAGCCAGGTTCAGAAAGGCAAGCGGAACCGAAGTATTTGACAGCTTCAAAGAATACAATCAAAAGTTCAGGCAATATTTTGGGATGTCTACAGATAAGACATTACAGCTTTTCTACCAAACCGTAAGCATGAAATCGGTAGATAACCTAACCTTTTTTGTTCGTAACCACATGCTGGAAGAGTCCGATGCGCGTGAACAAGTGAGTCATCTTTTACAAAACTTCGAAAACCTACAAAAGGCTCACGAATCTGTGATGAAGGCCCGCAAACAAATGGAGATGTTGGAACCTATTGTCAAAGAGGGTAGCAACTATGAAAAAATAAGCAAAATGGTGCGGTTGTTCGAAAATTCACGAATGGCACTTCCGAGTTATGTTGCCGAAAAGAAATTAACGGCATTAAAAATTGCCATAGATCGGGCAGGTGAGGAACTGCAGGAAGCAGAGGGAAAGATTGAGGAGGTGGAAATGGATATTCGCTATTTGAAGGAACAGATCGAAAAGATTCAACACGCCTACCTGGAAAAAGGCGGTAATCGGATTGATGTATTGAAGAATACTATCGAAACCCTTGAACAAGACAAGCAAAAAAGAAGGGCACAATGGGTTCGCTACTCCGAAAAAATAGGTGCACTTCATCTGCCTGATCCGGAAGATATCAAAGGTTTTACCCAAAATAGAAAACAAGCCAAACTACGCTTGGAAGGATTCGACCGGGACAAACAAGTTTTGGGTGAGAGGGAATTAGCACTGAAAATTGATCGTGCCAACCTGGATAAAAAGCTGAAAGATGAAGAAAAAGAATTAAAATCACTCCTTCAACGTAAAAACCAGATACCTGAGCATTTGATCTCTTTACGGGCCGAAATGATCGAAACATTGGGGATTCGCGAGGAAGAGGTCCCCTTCGCAGGCGAGTTGCTACAGGTAAAAGAAGAAGAAAGTCGATGGGAAGGAGCCATTGAGCGTGTGTTGCATGGATTCTCACTAAGCCTGTTAGTTACAGACGAGCATTATCGCTTTGTAAGTGAGTACATTAACCGGACTAACCTTAGAGGCCGACTGGTCTATTTTAGAACATCTACTCCAAAAAGGAAGGATTTCGACCCGGTACCTGAAAATTCTCTGATCAACAAAATAGAAATAAAACCCGAAACACCATTTGAAGAATGGCTGGAAGCGCAACTTGAGGAACGTTACAATTATTTATGTGTAGACAGCCTGGAAGAATTTCGCCGTTTCTCCTATGCGCTTACCCGTCAGGGGCAAGTAAAACAAGGGCGTAGCAGACATGAAAAAGATGACCGTAGAAATATCAATGACCGAAGGCACTACGTGCTGGGCTGGACCAATGAGAAGAAAATCCGGGTTGTGGAAGCGGCGATCAAAACACTTCAGGCAAGCCTGTTGGACCTGGAGGATAAGTTGCAAGACATTAAACGGCAACAAGAAGGCATCACCAGGCAAATACTTCTCATCAGTGAACTCCTTCACTTTCAATCCTTCGAAGAAATGGACTGGAAATATCCTGTTGCCCGCATTGAGGAGCTCAAAAAAGAAATAGCGCAACTAGAAGAATCCTCGGATCAGCTTGCCGCATTAAAAGCAAGAAAAGAAGAGGCCGAAGGTCAATTGTTAGCGAAAAACGAAATACGTGATACATTTATTAGCAAAAAAGGAAAGCTCGAAGAGCGCATCGAGATACACGAAAAAGATAGGAAGAACACCCAGAACATACTTGCAACGATTACTCAAAAGGAAAGAGAATCCTGCTTCCCCACGCTCACGAAATTAGATAAAGGCGGGTTTTCTCTTGAAAGTGCCAATAACTTTCAAAACCAACTCTCACAAGTCATAAAGCGCAAGATTGATCTTAGAAGCGCCGAACAAACTACCTCCAAGAAGAAAATAACCGGACATATGGTACAATTTACCCGAAGTTTCCCGGAGGATACCATCGAGATGCAACCCAATGTAGATTATCTTCCTGAAATGCAGGGTTTATACGAAAAATTGAAAAACGACGACTTACCCAAGTATGAGCAAAAATTCAAAGAACTGTTACAGAAAGGCACCATCAATGACATCGCCCTCTTTAAAAACAAGCTGGAAGATACCGCTAATGACATCGTAGAGAAGATAAATGTCATCAATGAGTCATTGAAGGAAATAGAATATAATGATGGTACTTACATTCACTTAGTGCCTCATGAGGAGAGAGATCGTGAGATCGCTGATTTTAGAAACGACCTTAAAAATTGCCTTTCCCATTCTCTGGGAACGGATAGTTACTATAGTGAAGAAAAATACCTACAGGTGAAGAAACTGTTGGACCGTTTTCAAAATGAGCAAGAAAGAAGGTGGCGTGACAAAGTAATTGATGTGAGAAATTGGTATGGCTTTGGGGCTTCTGAAAAAGATCTTGAAACTCAGGAAGAGGTCAATTACTATAGTGATAGCAGTGGGAAGTCCGGGGGCCAGAAGGAAAAACTAGCTTACACAGTATTAGCCTCTGCTTTGGCTTACCAGTATGGTGTTCACGATGAACAAAAAGCCCGGCGGGCTTTTCGGTTTGTTGTGATTGACGAAGCTTTCGGTAGAGGATCAGATGAAAGCACCCGCTTTGGATTAGAACTCTTCAAAAAGATGGGCTTGCAGCTACTTGTGGTGACACCCATGCAAAAGATCAACGTGATCCAACCTTACATCGCTTACGTGCATTTTGTATCCAACCCGACCGGTCAAAATAGTGAAGTGCTTACCCTTACCAGGGAGGAATTTCTGGAGAAACAAGAAGAATACTGGGCGTTGACAGGGCAGGTAGAAGACCCATTCAATCATGACTCCGGTTATCAGCTCTAGACATGTTGATCACACCTGGAGAGATCAGAGAAAAGACTCAGAAGTGGTTATATCCTTTTTTATCTGCTACTGTGGAAAATGCCCCATTTTTTCCCAAAGAGATTCGGTTTGCTAAAGTAAAATCCGCCTGGACAAAGCGTCATTTTCAGCAACTGCACAAAAGCCTGCACGACCTCAGGAAAGGAAGTAAGGAAGTGAAAGGATCCGGATATACCGTGGTTTGGCAGGAAATCGCCAATAGATCCGTGGGTAAAAATGAATTCCCGGAAAAAATTAGTGTCGATAGCGAAATAGACTTTTTGAGTTTATTGAGTAGTGATCTGCAAAAAACGATCGAGCGATTTAAGCATGATCTGAAAAAGATTGAAGCCTCCTTTCCCATGCTAATAACCTGGGTCAAAAACAATCCCAAAAAAGTATGCCGATATACCGGAGAGTGGCCATCGCTGCTTAAAGTATGTGAATATTTTGTGAAATCTCACGAGCGCAACCGACATTATATCCGGGAATTACCCATTGAAGTCCATACGAAATTCATTGAACAGCATAAGGGAATTTTGAATGAATTGCTCACTTTACTCTTGCCCGATTCGTTAATTGACAATTCCTATACGGCAACGAGGGAACATCATTTTGAGCGGCGTTACGGCTTAAAATATGATGAAACGTTGGTGCGCTATCGGTCATTATGTCATCATCCAACGGACGTTTCCGACTTCTCTATTCGATACTCAGATTTTGCTGTGCGCGAAATACCCTGCAAACGAGTTATCATCACGGAAAACAAAATGAATTTTCTCACGCTGCCCAGCCTGAAAGATGCGCTGGCAATCTGGGGTGGTGGATTTAATTTGCACCTTTTGAGGCACGCTAATTGGCTTAAAAACAAGCATATATACTACTGGGGGGATATAGATGCACATGGTTTTTGGATGCTTTCTCAATTTCGTGAATACTTCTCACCAGTGACCAACCTTATGATGGATTGGGAAACGTTTAGGAAATTTGAATACGGAGCGCAAGGAAGTCCCATTAATGAAGTCAACGTGGATCATTTGACAGAGGAAGAATTATCGTTATACGAGCATGTCAAGCGCCATAATTTTAGACTGGAACAGGAAAGAATAGCGCATATGTGGATCGAAAAATCGGTTCGATCACTCCTCAGGTAGCGGATCATAACTGTTAAAACCCCGCTTCACGGCATAGATAACCTGCTTCCCGGCAGCCATTGCCTTTCCCCGGGGCCATTTGAAGGTCTCCCTGCGCCCGGGAAGGGTGCCAACTCTCCCGGGAAGGGTGCCAACTCCCCCGGGAAGGGTGCGGACTCCCCCGGGAAGGGTAAATTTCTCCCGGGACGAAAGAAAGTTTGCCGGGAAGCATAGAAGTACTTCCGGGGCGGAATAAAATTTGGTAGGGGAGGTTTTGTGATCCTGTCCTTGTACTGTGATACATCATTATGGCAGATGGTCTGTGGCTTTTGGTGGCTGGCAGCCATTTTTCTGGTGCCCGTGAACGATTTTACGGTAATAATCGGAACTTCACAATTATCTGGTTATTCCACTATAAGAATTCTTTGCAAAACCGGATTTTTGGTTCAAATCGAGGCTTTCAAAATTTCAAAAACGTAATTTACCGATCGTAAATGAGGCTTTTGAAATTTTGAGTAACGAAGAGTTGGGCCAAAGGCGGGTTTTGCAAACTCCGTGACCATCAGCTACAACTTCGCAACAAACAACTACAACTCCGAGACCATCAGCTAAATGTACCGTCCATCGGCTATTCCTACTATAAATGACCAAGTGGTTGGATACACAATCAATTCTCACCGAAAAAGCCTCCTAAAAGAAGCGAAAATTTCCCCTGGTGTAGGGGAGAAAATAAGGGCCCATCCGTGTGTTTACGATCCTCTATCCAGGTAAAAATAGCTCCCCGCCACGTAGGTGAGCAAAATGGACGGCAGATTTTGTCCAACCACCACGTAGGTAGCCTAAATGGACGAAAAAAATAGCTCCCCACCACGTAGGTAAGCTAAATCGACGACAGATTTATCCCCACCACCACGTAGGTAGCCTAAATAGACGAAAAAAATAGCTCCTCACCACGTGGGTGAGCTAAATCGACGGCAGATTTATTCCAACCACCACGTAGGTAGCCTAAATGGACGAAAAAAATAACCTCCACCATATGGGTAAGCAAAATCGACACATCTTTTTGCCTGACCACTACCTGGATAGGCTAGTGGGAAAAAATTTGCCTTCTTTGATGATACTACCTGGGGTAAAATACTACCCCTAAAAATACCTTTCTCCTTTCTTGACCGGCGGAAGTTTTTCTTGTATGCTTGCGGCTGAAACCAACCTGATATGAAGAGAACACCTACATTATTGCGCCATATTCTGCTTTTTTCTTTGCTTTACTGGCAATGAAAGGATCCACCTCGCCGATGCCATCTGCCATAGCAACTCCTGAGCGGTCACCGAATCCGATGCTTCGACGGGTAGTTGATGTCCCCATGAGAAGATTGAAAGCCCTTTCTTTTCACCACCTAAAAAAAAGCAACTAAAAGATGAACCGATCTGTCCCAACCCGACCCGATTGTCTTAAGCTACTCCAACTGAGTGTATGGGTCCTGCATTTTTGTCTGGCGCTGCCCCTGTTTGTCTGCTCCCAGCCTCCACGTGTAGCGGTAGAAGCCAGCATGGAACCAGCTATCTCCAGCCCCAACGCGCTGTCGCTGGGTAAATTCGGTGAGATCCCGGTTTCCCCCTTCACCGGCTCCCCACTCATTGAAGTGCCTTTGACCACGATCGAGTACGGGGATATCCGCCTTCCCCTCACCCTGAAATACGATGCTTCGGGGTGCCGCCCGGAGTCCCA
>JBCCIX010000107.1:0-11042 GCA_039028075.1 Bacteroidota bacterium
TAAGGTCCGCGGTTTGGGTTTTAACTCGTTGCGCGCCTGCTTTATCCCCATCTCTAACTAATAGCCCTATTTGCCTGGAGAGGTGATTGGACTCTGACTGCTTACGTTCAACTTCTTGCACCAGACTCCGTCTATCCTGATACAACTTGAGAACACCATGGACAGCACTCTCTGCCTCTTTAAAGTTACGCTTAAGTAGTGCCTCAATAACATGGCTTGTGTTTTCTCTTAAATAGGTAACTTGAAGCATTTCCCTCTCAATTTTTGAGCAACAAAATAAGTTAATTTGAAGGTAAAAGATGCCCTCATATCTCATTAAGATTGACATTTTAAGCTTAAATGTTTGTCTATTGACATGTGTTCGTATATACTTGCAGTATCAATAAGACAGAAGCGCAAGAGGTTATTCTGATCTACTTAAGTTTCCAGTAACAAAAAAATCACGACGCAAGTTTTTTAATCATATAGTGAACAATCATTGTCACTAACCAATTTAACTAAGTAACCTATCTAGAATAGTCTTGAACGACTTTCCATTTTTATGTACAACAAAGAAGAACTGAATGTTAGACTTCTTTCAGAACTGAAAGAAATAGCTGAGGAGCTAAGTCTAAAAAACTACAAAAGACTTAGTAAAGAGGATCTGATCTACAAAATATTAGATCAGCAGGCAGTTATGCCAGAGAAAGATCTTCCGAAAAAGAAAAAAGCAGAAAAACCACAGGCTGAGGAAACCAAAGTAGACGAAAAGAAAGAACCTAAGCCGAGAAGAAGGCAGAACGTAAAGTCCAAAAAAGAGGAAAACGAAAAGGATATGTCCTCAGAGGAAGTTTTAGAGTCTTTTAATATTGAGCTTGATGGTGATTCAAAGGAAGCTAAAGGGGAAGATTCCAAACGGGAAGGCGATAAACGACGAGAAGACAGTGACCGAGTTAGAGATCGAGAGCGCCCTCCGAAGAAAGAAAATAACGTTAAAGATTTTGACGGAGTTATAGAAAACGAAGGAGTTTTGGAAATTATGCAGGACGGCTATGGTTTCCTACGCTCTTCAGATTACAATTATTTAGCCAGTCCTGATGATATTTATGTTTCCCCTTCACAGATCAAGCTTTTTGGCTTGAAGACGGGTGATACGGTCCAGGGTCAGATCAGACCTCCTAAAGAAGGTGAGAAGTATTTTGCGCTCTTACGGGTCGGATTCGTCAATGGAAAAACCACAGAGGAAATCAGAGATAGGGTGCCGTTTGAGTATTTAACTCCACTTTTCCCTGAAGAGAAAATTAGCCTAAGCTCAAAACCAGATAACTATTCCGCCCGAATATTAGATCTGTTTTCTCCAATAGGTAAAGGGCAGAGGGGAATGATAGTGGCACAGCCTAAAACCGGTAAGACGGTTTTACTAAAAAACGTAGCCAATGCCATTGCCGAAAATCATCCTGAGTGCTACTTGATTATTTTACTCATTGACGAACGTCCGGAAGAAGTGACGGACATGGCCCGTAGTGTAAAAGCCGAAGTAATTTCTTCCACATTTGATGAGCAAGCCGATCGCCATGTAAAAGTATCCAGCATGGTTCTCGAAAAATCAAAACGCATGGTGGAATGCGGGCATGATGTGGTCATTCTGCTAGATTCAATTACCCGACTCGCCCGGGCCTACAACACCGTAGTTCCATCTTCAGGTAAAATATTAAGTGGTGGTGTTGATGCTAACGCTTTACATAAACCCAAAAGATTTTTTGGTGCAGCCAGAAATGTAGAAAATGGAGGTTCCCTAACTATCATTGCAACCGCTCTCATTGAGACTGGCTCCAAAATGGATGAGGTGATTTTCGAAGAGTTTAAGGGAACGGGCAACATGGAACTCCAATTGGACAGAAAACTATCTAACAAACGGGTTTATCCTGCTATTGATGTTCCTGCTTCAGGAACACGTAGAGAAGATCTACTGATGACTGAGGAAGAATTACAGCGTGTATGGATACTGCGTAAGTTTATGTCAGATATGAACTCTATCGAAGCCATGGAATTCCTACTTTCTAAAATGAAAGGCACGAGAAATAACGAAGAATTTCTGATTTCCATGAATGGATAGACACGTCTTTTGATCCCGTAATTTTTTACTTAGCAGAGTGGCTATCTAGTTTACTGCTGCTTTTTATCTCCTTTTCAAACGTTTGAAAAGCTATTATCCTGCAATTTCTTAGCTTTGCCTACAAAATGAAGGAGGTATGAGCTATCTATTTGAAAGCTTTAAAGGCTGGAAGGAATATTGTTCTGAGAATACTATGTCCCTTTTTGAATCCGTGCTGGAATATGAGCGGGATCAAAAAGGAAATGATAACGAGGCCATTTGGGATGGTTTAAGCAGAGCTTATGCCGTGATGAAAGATGCCGTTAATACCGGATTGAGAGAAGAAATGGCATCTCGATCAGGAATGATAGATAATGGAGCGAAAAAAGTCTTTAATCACCCTACTGCGGTGCTCTCCCATGAATTTCAGCGGTTAATTTCAAGAGCTTTGGCCGCTAAAGAAGTTAACTCATGTATGGGCAAGATAGTGGCCGCTCCTACCGCAGGTGCATCAGGGATTTTACCGGGTACACTTTACACTCTTCAGGAAATACATGGCTTAGAAGATAGAAAAATTTTGGAGGGCCTATTGGTAGGCGCTGGTATTGCCTTAATCATAGAACAGCAAGCGTCACTAGCAGGGGCAGTTGGAGGTTGTCAAGCTGAAACGGGTAGTGCCGCAGCCATGGCTTCGGGTGCTATTGTTTATTGCCTTGGTGGTACAGTTGACCAGATCTTTAATTCGGTTGCTATTACCATTCAATGTATGCTTGGCCTCGTTTGTGATCCTGTTGCAGGTTTAGTGGAGGTGCCCTGCGTAGTACGCAATGCTAGCGCTGCTGCTATTGCAAACTCCTCTGCACAAATAGCCCTCGCCGATGTGAGCGCCGTCATACCGGTTGACGAATGTGTGCATGCCATGGGTGAAGTGGCTCAAAGCATGGAGGATCGCTACAAAGAAACTGCCCTCGGAGGGCTAGCGGCCACTGTTACCGGGCAGGACATTTCAAAAAAGGTATTGATTCATGATATTGAAATGCTGCCGGATAACGTTGAGTTTTCTTAAGGAATGATTTCATCTAAGAAAGCAGTCCCAAAAGCATAAATAAGCGAAACAAATACAAACGACCAGAAAATAGCGCTCGCTAACATAGTGAGCAAGATTAAATTCTTGGGGCTCCCAAAACTAGTAAGCACCACAGTACCACCAATAGGTGTCAGCAGTAACGGCGTAAGAAATGCAACTCCCATTATCCCATATTTTTTCCAGATTTTAACGAATCTCCGGCTTTGGTTTGAAAAGACTTTTTTTCTTTTTAAAAACCTACTAATTACTTTCTTTCTTAAATAGGTGCCTAGGTAAGTGAAAAGTGTAACGCTAGTCATCATACCTCCTACGGTGATTAGGATCGTGGTCAAAAAACTGAAACCTGCTGCATATCCCAGCGTGGGTCCTGCTATAAACTTCAACATCGTTAAAAGGAAAATACTCAATCCCTTCAAGATCTCTGCTTCCATCTACGTAATTACAGAATAAGTGTAAACAATATATGTAAGCAATAAAATAGCGCCAGAAAGACGCCCAAGGGAACGCTTGTAGAGCATTAATGGCAGTATCAAAAGCGTTATGGCCAGCATGATAGTGACATCGTGATTAATAATAGTTTCGCTCACATGTATATCTTGTATGATGCTAGTGATTCCGAGAATCGATAAAATATTAAAGATGTTCGACCCCATTAGGTTCCCTAAGGCCAGGTCAGTTTCTTTTTTGATGGAAGCTACTATAGCCGTAACTAATTCGGGTAAACTTGTTCCCAGGGCAAGCACTGTTATGCCTATAACTCTCTCGCTTACTCCTAGGTACAAGGCTAATTCTTTCGCTCCGCCAACAAACCAATCTGAGCCATAGTACAAACCTGCTAAGCCGGCAAGCATAAAAAGTACGTCTTTCCAAACCCCCCTTCCCTTACGATTAGGAATGCTTAATTCATCTTCCAGATCCCGAATAGCTTTGTTCTCCCTTCTGGATTTTCTGATGATTAGGAAGGTATAGACAGCTAGCAGCACCACAAAGAATATGCCCTCATAGGTGCTAATAATCGCTTCATCGCCCTTAATCACGAAATACAACAGCAAAGAGCTACCCATAGTTACCGGCCAATCAATTTTGATGCTATCGGGTTGAACTTTGATAACTCCGATGAGTGCGGTTACACCTAAGACCAAGGCCAGATTACAAATGTTTGACCCTATCACATTACCCATGGTCATATCAGGACTGCCAGATATAGCTGCTTTCACACTGATCAGCAATTCAGGGGCCGAAGTGCCAAAAGCTACTATGGTCAAACCTACTACCAAGGGAGAAATATGCGCTCTTAACGCAATATTTGAGGCTCCTCGAACTAAAAAATCGCCTCCCAGAATTAAGATAAAAAGACCAACGATAAGCAGGATTATATTGAAAAGCATTATCTATAAAGCCTTTTTTACGCCGTAACTTAGATCGCCTGCATCTCCTAATCCAGGAATGATATATGAATCCTTGTTCAAATGACTATCTACAGCACCCGCCCAAATTGTATATTGATCCCTCTTCAAGTGACTTGAAATATAATCAATTCCCTCGGGGGTAGCAATAGCGCAGGCTAAATGAAAAAATTTCGCCTCGCCAAAAAAAGACAACTGCTCAATTGTTTTTAAAAGTGATTTACCGGTAGCCAGCATAGGATCCACTATACAGACTACTCGGCCTTGTAGCGATGGTGAGGTCGCGTAATTTAGATCAATTTTAACCTCTGAAGAACCCTCTTGCCGATAAGCGCCAATAAATCCGGAGTCAGCCTGATTAAAAATAGACAAAAAACCGTTCATGAAAGGTAAGGCTGCTCTTAGAACCCCTATAACAACCGGTGATTCGGGTAGAGGCAAAACCATATGCTCCAAAGGAGTCTCAAAGTTCTTATCAGTATAGTCAAGGCGTTTAGATACTTCATAGGCCATAATGATGCCAAGCCTCTGCAGATTATCGCGAAATTTACTACGATCTGTTTGGATATTCTTTTCTCGAAGCTCAAAAAGAATTTGATTTACATAGGAATTTGATTTAGAAAGATTATGGATCATTCAAATAATACAAAGAAAACAAGAATTAAAGAAAGTTGATAATGGCGATAAAAACAAGTAGAAGTATTCTACCCTTTTAAAATAACAACTACTTTGCTTTTTAAATGGAACTAGATACTAATTTATTACAGGAGTTATGTGCTGTCCCTGGCACTTCAGGTGACGAAGGTCTGGTTAAAGTGTTCATTCTTAAGTACATAGAAAAGAATTGCAAATCATGGTTAGTCATTCCCGAGATATATCATGGCGAGGGATTTCAAAATTGTATTATTCTAAAATTCGGTAATCCTAGAACCGCCATTTTCGCACATATAGATACTATTGGCTTTACGACGAGGTACCAAAATCAGCTGGTGCCTATTGGAGGCCCTGACGTAGAAGACAGCCACATCTTAGTGGGTATAGATAATCTTGGGGACATCGAATGTACCCTTCAAAAAGATTCAGAGAATAGATTATTCCATGATTTTGCCCGGCCCATTGAGAGCGGTACGAATCTAACCTTCAAATGCAATTTTAGTGAATCTGATCACGAGGTTACTAGTTGTTATCTTGACAACCGCCTGGGAGTTTACAACGCTCTGAAAGTAGCTGAAATATTAACCGACGGCGTTATCGTCTTCAGCACCTGGGAAGAACACGGTGGTGGTTCAGTGCCCTTTCTCATTAAGTTCGTTTATGAGAATTGGAAAGTAAGCAAAGCCTTAATCTCAGATATTACCTGGACTACGGACGGCGTTCAACCCGGTAATGGCGTTGCCATTTCTATACGAGATAAACATATACCTCGTAAATTATTTATTGACCGAATCATTAGTCTGGCCACTGATTCAGGCATTAATTTCCAATTGGAAGTAGAAGGAAACGGGTCCAGTGACGGAAGAGAAATACAGCTTTCCCCCTACCCGATTGATTGGTGTTTCATCGGTGCACCGGAAGAAAACGTTCATTCACCTCAGGAAACCGTTCATAAGAAAGACATCGAAAGTATGGTAAAGATGTATTCCTACTTGATGAGAAATCTTTGACTCTCCGTGGAATTTATATATTTGCACGCCGTTTTAAACCGACCCCTCTGGTGTTAATTACTCATGATCTATGTGGCAAGTAAATACTCTTACGAATAGTAAAATGATCCAGGTAAAAGATAAACAGTTTGAATTGCTCATCCCGCATGATGAGTTGCAGGGAAAAATTCTTTCTCTAGCACAAAAAATTAATGAGGACTATCGCCATAGCCGTCCTCTTTTTATTGCGATACTGAACGGATCTTTTATGTTCGCCTCGGATCTGCTTAAAGAAATTAATGTGGAATGTGAGATTTCATTTGTAAAGGTAGCTTCGTATGAAGAAATGGAAAGCTCTGGGAATGTTAAGCAGCTCATTGGACTCAGTGAAAATATTTTCAATCGTGACGTGATCATTATTGAGGATATTATTGACACCGGTAAAACCATATCAAAAATGCGCGATGAATTCACGGCACTGGGAGCAAACTCCATAGAGGTAGTTTCGCTGTTCTTAAAACCAAAATCACCTGAAATCACCGATAAGATCAAGTATGTCGGTTTTGAATTGCCGGATGTATTCGTCTTGGGCTATGGCTTGGATTATGACGGTTTGGGACGTAATTTCAAGAATCTATTCAGTTTAGTGGGAAATCCTGAGGCTACTTAATAAACTTTGAAAAATGTTAAATTTAATCATATTTGGCCCTCCTGGTGCTGGTAAAGGAACGCAGAGCGAAGGGTTAGTAGAAAAGTATAATTTGAAACACATATCCACCGGGGACCTGTTTCGATGGCACACCAAAAATGAGACAAAACTGGGGCAACGTGTGAAACAAATCATGGAAAGCGGAAACCTTGTCTCTGATGATATCACCATCGCTATGCTTAAAGAGGAAGTTGAAAAAAACCCCGAAGTAGATGGATTTCTTTTTGATGGTTTTCCGAGAACAGTAGCCCAAGCTGAAGCATTAGACGGTTTAATGGAATCTATGGATACGGCTATCCATGGCGTTATTGAACTGAAGGTCACTGAGGAAGAGGTGCGCAGTAGAATTGCCAAAAGACAAGCTCTTCAGAATAGAGCAGACGATGCTGAAGATAAGCTCGATAAACGGATTGCCGAATATTTTGATAAAACGGTTCATGTCTTACCTTATTACCAAGAGCAGCAAAGATTAAAAACAGTAAATGGGGTGGGCGAGGTTGATGCAATATTTATCGCAATAACCTCCGCAGTGGATTCCCTTTAAGAATTGAAGACTACTAAGTGTGTCATCCAATTTCATAGATTATGTAAAGTTCTGCGCTCGTTCGGGGAATGGCGGTGCCGGGTCGGCGCATTTTAGGCGAGAAAAACACGTCCCTAAAGGCGGGCCTGATGGTGGCAACGGTGGCAGAGGGGGACATATCATAGTGAAAGGGAACACCCAACTCTGGACGCTACTTCACCTCAAATACAAAAAACACGTAATTGCGGAAAATGGGAAACCGGGTGAGGGAGGAAGAAGGTCCGGTGCCCAAGGAAAGGACGTAATCCTCGAAGTACCACTCGGCACGGTGGCAAAAAGTGCAGAAACTGGAAAATTCCTTTTTGAGATTACGAATGACCAAGAAGAAAAGATTTTAGCTCATGGTGGAAAAGGTGGGTTAGGCAATGAGAATTTTAAAACGGCCACCAATCAAACGCCCAGGTATGCGCAGTCTGGAGAAGAAGGGTCAGAAGACTGGATAGTATTAGAACTTAAAGTACTTGCAGATGTTGGTCTTGTAGGTTTTCCCAATGCTGGAAAGTCTACGTTGCTATCCGTTATTTCGGAAGCAAAACCCGAAATAGGCGACTACCCGTTTACTACCTTGGAGCCTAATGTAGGCGTAATTGCCTACCGGGATTACAAATCATTTATAATGGCTGATATCCCCGGTATCATCGAAGGAGCATCTGAGGGTAAAGGTTTAGGCATCCGTTTTTTAAGACATATTGAACGTAATAGTATTTTACTATTTTTAATTCCCGCAGATGCTGACAACATAGAAAAAGAGTTTCAGATACTCCTCGGCGAACTTCGAAAGTACAATCCTGAGTTATTGGATAAGGAAAGACTCCTAGCCATCTCCAAAAGCGATATGCTCGACGACGAACTTATGGAAGAGGTAAAACGAGAACTACCACGTGATGTTGAAACGCTTTTCATTTCAAGTGTGACTCAAATGGGTTTAATTAGGCTTAAAGATAAACTCTGGCAAATGCTGAATAATGAATAAATAATGTCATTTTGACATCTACGTGTAATTGGCAAAATAATTGACAACAAGCTCATAGCGAACATTTTACCATTTTGACAACATGGAAAAGGACAATTTGAAAGAGAAGGAAATTCAACAAACACCTGATAATGAGGTTAAAGAGCAAGATTTGGAAAATTCAAATGGTGAAAGCTCTGAAAATGATCAGGACGAACGCAACGATAACCAAGCTGAGGAAGGTGACAAAAAAAGCGACTTAGAGGCTTTAGAAGACGAATTGGCAGAAAGTAAAGATAAGTATCTAAGGTTATACTCTGAGTTTGAGAATTTTAGGCGAAGAACCGCGAAAGAAAAATTAGAAATGATCCAGACCGCTAATGAAAGTTTGATTTCGGACCTTCTTCCTGTGATTGATGATTTTGAACGCGCGGAAAAATCGTTTAGCGATAATAATTCTGATGTGAAAGTGCTGAAAGAGGGATTAGATCTAATATCTGCAAAATTTAGAAAAGTACTCGAGCAGAAAGGTTTAAAAACCATGGATCACAAAGAGGGCTCTGATTTTGATCCTGAATTTCACGAGGCCATAACTCAAATTCCTGCTCCGAAAAAGAAACTCAAGGGTAAGGTGGTTGATGTCATTGAAAAAGGATATCTATTAAAAGATAAAGTTATCCGTTATGCAAAAGTGGTAACGGGCAGCTAAAATTAATAATTAGGATGGCCAAAAGAGATTATTACGAGGTTCTGGGGGTAAGCAAATCTGCTAGTCAAGAGGAAATTAAGAAAGCTTACCGGAAAGTGGCAATCAAGTATCATCCGGATAAAAATCCTGGGGATACACAAGCAGAAGAGAATTTTAAGGAAGCCGCAGAAGCTTACGAGGTGCTGAGTGATCAAGAAAAACGCCAGCGCTACGATCGTTTTGGACATCAAGGGATGAACGGCGGCGGCTTCGGAGGGGGAGGTATGAATATGGATGACATATTCTCCCAGTTTGGTGATATCTTTGGAGGGGGTGGCGGAAATCCATTCGAAAGCTTTTTTGGGGGTGGTAGTGGTAGAAGACAGCGCAGAGGCTCTAATTTGAGAATAAAACTCAAATTAACACTTCAGGAAATCTCAGAGGGCGTTGAAAAAAAGATTAAGGTAAACCGTCTGGTGCAAGCAGATGGTGTTACCTTCAAAAGGTGTAGTACTTGCCAGGGTTCAGGTCAGGTGAGAAAGGCGGTCAATACCATGTTAGGTCAAATGGTATCTACCAGTACTTGTTCCACCTGTAGTGGCTCGGGGCAATTATTGGATCACAGGCCCTCGGGAGTCGATAGCTCAGGATTGGTCTCCAAAGAAGAAATAATACCCATAAAAATCCCGGCAGGTGTAAGCGAGGGTATGCAACTTTCCATGTCCGGTAAAGGAAACGAAGCTCCGGGAGGTGGCCCTGCAGGTGACTTACTGATTCTTATTGAAGAGTCGCAAAGTGAACATCTGGTACGCGAAGGCAATAACGTAGTATATGATTTGTATGTCAGCTTTATCGATGCTGCATTAGGTACTTCTGTGGAGGTGCCTTCTATTTCAGGAAAACTTAGAATCAAAATAGAACCCGGCACACAAAGCGGGAAAATCTTAAGATTAAGAGGAAAAGGCATCAAAGATATTAACGGATACGAAACTGGTGACCAACTGGTCCACGTTAATGTTTGGACCCCAAAAACATTGACCTCAGAAGAAAAAACTAAGCTCGAAAGCATGCGCAACTCGGCAAATTTTGTACCTAAACCTGGAAAAAGTGATAAAGGATTCTTCGAAAGAATGAAAGAGTTTTTTTAATGAATCGTTACATTTTCCGTTTAGCTACTTGCAGTAAGTTTTTCCTCCTTTATTATCCAAAAAAAATAATTTTTTCGAAACACCATCCCAAGTTTTTCGTATGAACATTTCATGCGGAGAAGACTAGTACTACTAGGCGTGGGTGTTTTATGTTCAACCCTTTCGATTTCACAGGTTAAAAAGCAATTTTCAGTAGAGACTAATAAAGAGGTTAATCTCGTAGATCTCAACTTTAAAGTGAATAGCGGAAGGTGCTTTATCAAAAAAGGTGAAAGCGGTGAGTTACTGAATGTCTACAGTGATCAGGATTACAACAGCTACGGACATTCCTTCGAAAAGAATATTGTAGATCAGCTATGTAAGATCAATCTTGCGCTGGAAGACACTAAGTCTGAAAGTTTGGGCCAATCCATTTCTTACAAAATGTTTGGTCGATCCGACGAAGAAAAGGACAAAACCTGGAAAGTGTATTTGACCGAAGATAAGGCGTATAATTTAGATCTCGATTACGGTATAGGAGAAGCTCATATTGATTTAGGTGGATTATCGATTAAAAAACTAAAAGTGCACACCGGAAGTGCAGACGTAAACATTGCTTATCCATCTGACCGGAGTAACTACATCGAGATGGATACGTTCCATGTGAAAGTGGATTTAGGATCAGTGAACGTAGAAAAGCTTAATCACTCTAAAGCCAAGCACGTTATTGCAGATATTGGTTTTGGCAATCTCATGCTTGATTTTACCGCCAA
>JBCCIX010000108.1:0-10985 GCA_039028075.1 Bacteroidota bacterium
TCCCGATTTGTACGTCAATGGTTCCATCTACATTGTTGAAAGTCAATGAGAGCGTAGTTTGACCATCACCTACACTTTTTCGGAAGGTACCAGAGTTGTTAACGACTCCACCGGTACCAGATTGTTGAATGAGAGAAGGCAACTGTAAATCGATCAATCCACTGTTATTGATAGTACCGTCATTCAGGGTCAACGTTCCCGTGCCCAGCCAGTTCATAATACCCTCATTTTGAACGGTAGTACCTCCAATTATGCTCTTGCCAAAATCGCCAATTACGTTTATAGTCCCGGCATTGATGACTGTTCCGCTCGCTATGGTTCCTGCCTCCCAATTTAAGGTAGCGGCTGAATTGATCGAAAAAGTCGAATTTATGCTTAACGCACTTGATAGATCGACTTCTGAGGTACCCTCAATGACTATGCTATTAACTGTAATGGATGCATCAATAACCGTAGTGAAACCATTTGGTACGATGGCATCATTCATTTCCGAAGGGATTTGGTCAAGGTCCCAGTTCGCAGCATCTGACCAGTGCACACCGTCTCCCGCGCCAGTCCAAGTGATGGTCTGGGCATTTACACTTTGTATAAGACTAAAAAAGACCAGTGCAATGCAAGGTAAATACCAAAACATGGCCACAATATAGACATGCCAATGCTATTCTCAATAACTTTACGCTTCATGATAAAAAATTTATTAACTAGAAGTAGTCCATTATTTATTGCGTTAATTGGAGTCGCATTTCTTGTTTCCGCATGCGTTCCAAGGTCAAACCACCCTTTTTTGGAAGAAAGTCAAACCAATCCCGAAGCGGTACTTGAGTATCTGAATGAAGTTATAGCCTCAGATCCCGATAATAAGAATGCTTTATATCAGAAGGCAAAAATTCAATCAGATCAGCAGAATTGGGAATCTGCACTCGCCACCATTGACCGGGCCTTGAAAATAGACTTTACCAATAATGATTATTTCTTCTTAAAAGGAAAAGTAACCGCTGCGCTCGGGCGATATAAAGAGTCAATAAGGGCATTTAAGCAATCGGAAGTGCTTGGAAATAGAAGTCATCAATTATACAAGCAGTTATCAAAAAGCTACCTTGCGCTTGAGCAGCCGGAGGCATCTCGCGAAGTAGTAAACCGATTGTTGAAACTGGACGATGGTGATGAGGCACATATATTGGCGGGCGAAACGCTCCTCGCTTTAAGCGACAGTTCGCAAGCTTTGGCTCAATTTAATCAAGCTTTGCGAATAAATGCGAACAACAAGCGAGCGTTATACGGCATCAAGAATATTCACTACGGTCGGGGAGCATTAGATAAAGCGGAAAAGATAGTCGATAGGCTCATTGAGTTTGATGATGCGGGTCATGAGCTTTTGTTGGAAAAAGTAAAGCTATTAGTGGTAAGAAACGAACAGGATACGGCCAAAGTAGTACTCAAGCGATTATTTCGCTCCGATAGTTCGGATTTGGTACTTCAAACGCTCGCGGAGCTAGAATACGATTTAAAAAACTACGATAGCGCTCTTTTTTACCTATCCAAAATGAGTCAACATAATGATCAGCAATGGCTATTGCTGAGGGCGAGAGCATTGGACAAGAACCGTAACTTTGTTGCATCGAGAAGGGCTTATGAGAACATTTTGGCCATGGATTCCACGAATGAGATAGCGCGAAATGAGCTAGCGACTTTAAAAGGAAAAATGGCATATTTGCAGCGCATTACGCGAGAGCAGGCGGCGTTGGATTCCATAAAGAGTAATCCTCCACCGGCGTTGAACAGAAGAGAAATAGTCAATTAATACGTCCATGATCAAAATAACACTTCCTAACGGTTCTACAAGGGAATATGAGGAAGGAATAACAAGCCACAAAATAGCGCTCAGCATAAGCGAAGGACTCGCTAGAAATGTATTAGCCGCCAAAGTGAACGGTGAGGTTTGGGATTCAAACCGAGCAATTACCTCTGACGCTAGAGTTCAGCTATTGACATGGAACGATGACGACGGAAAATCAACCTTCTGGCATTCATCTGCGCACCTCCTGGCCGAGGCACTTGAACACCTTTATCCCGGTACGAAATTCGGTATCGGTCCGGCGATTGATAATGGGTTTTATTATGATATTGATCTAGGAGATCGTGATTTTGGTGAAGACGACTTGGCTGAGGTAGAGAAAAAGATGCTTGAACTGGCCCGTCAAAAGAACGTTTACATGCGTCAGAAGATCTCTAAAAGTGAGGCGATTCATTATTTTAAAGATAAAGGGGATGAATATAAGCTTGAGTTGCTTCAAGAGCTGGAAGATGGAAGCATCACCTTTTATAACCAGGGTGAATTTACCGATTTATGTCGTGGACCGCATATTCCACACACAGGTTTTATTAAAGCGGTTAAGTTGCTCAACGTTGCGGGTGCCTACTGGCGGGGTGATGAAAAACGCAAACAGCTGACCCGTATTTACGGAGTTTCTTTTCCGAAGCAAAAAGAGCTTATCGAGCATCTTGAAAGGTTGGAAGAGGCCAAAAAACGGGATCATCGTAAACTGGGTAAGGAACTTGATTTGTTTACTTTCTCAGAAAAGGTGGGTATGGGGTTGCCTCTATGGCTTCCCAAAGGTACTATTTTACGTGAGCGTCTGGAGAGTTTCATGCGCAAGGCGCAGATAAAAGCGGGTTATGAACTCGTGGTAACTCCACATATTGGAGCCAAAGACCTTTACGTGATGTCAGGTCACTATGAAAAGTATGGTGCGGATTCATTTCAACCCATATCGACACCCCACGAAGGTGAAGAGTTTTTGTTGAAACCTATGAACTGCCCTCACCATTGTGAGATATATAAATCACGCCCCAAGTCCTATAAAGATATGCCTGTGCGCTATGCCGAGTTTGGTACCGTGTATCGTTACGAGCAGAGTGGAGAACTTCATGGACTTACGAGGGTACGCGGCTTTACGCAGGATGATGCACATATATTCTGCCGGCCAGACCAGGTAAAGGAAGAATTCATAAAAGTAATTGATCTGGTATTGTATGTATTTAATTCTTTGGGTTTCAAGGATTATACCGCCCAGGTGTCACTGCGAGATCCGGAAAATAAGGATAAGTACATCGGTGCCGATGAATTGTGGGATAGGGCCGAGCTCGAAATTCAAGAGGCGGCAGATGAGAAAGGTTTAATAACGGTGACTGAACTTGGTGAAGCTGCCTTTTATGGTCCAAAACTAGATTTCATGGTGAAAGATGTTTTGGGGAGAAGTTGGCAGTTGGGTACCATCCAAGTGGACTACACATTACCGGAGCGTTTTGAATTGGAATATACAGGTTCAGATAACCAAAAGCACAGACCTGTCATGATCCATAGAGCTCCATTTGGCTCTATGGAGCGCTTTGTAGCGATACTTATCGAGCATTGTGGGGGCAACTTTCCATTATGGTTAGCTCCCGATCAAATAGCGGTATTGCCAATTTCTGAAAAGTATGAGCAATATGCGCAGGAGGTCTTTACCCTGTTAATTGAAGATGATATCAGAGGTTTTATTGACCATCGTGATGAAAAAATTGGTAGAAAAATCCGTGATGCAGAGGTTAAAAAAGTGCCATATATGCTTATAATGGGTGAGAAAGAGCAAGCGGATGACATGGTTTCAGTTCGGAAGCATGGCTCTGGTGATCTCGGTTCAATGAAACTCGATCAATTCGTTCAGCAATTCAAGGATGAAATAAAAGTTTAATTAGATTGGCAATATCAACTGCTTTTGATAATCCAAAATATATGTTGATATTTGCAATCCAATCCGCTAAGGGCGGATTTTTTTCTGTTTATAACTAAATAAAGGAGGTAGTAATTAGCAAACAAAGATTTCAGAGAAGGGGCTTTCGCGGGCGAGTGGAAGAACCTTACAAGGTAAACGAAAAAATATTGGCCGAGAGGGTTCGTGTAGTTGGAGACAACGTGGACGTGGATGTGTATCCGACTCCGCAGGCCATTAAAATGGCAAAAGAACAGAACCTTGACTTGGTTGAAATTTCACCAAAAGCTGATCCGCCTGTTTGCAAAATTATTGATTACTCAAAGTTTAAGTACGAGCAGAAAAAAAAGCAAAAGGAAATTAAGGCTAAAGCGCAAAAGACCGTGATCAAGGAAATTCGTTTTGGCCCGAATACCGAGGAGCATGATTTCAATTTTAAGTTGAAACACGCCATAAACTTCTTGGAAGATGGTTCAAAGGTAAAAGCCTACGTCCATTTTGTAGGAAGAACGATTGTATTCAAAGAAAGAGGAGAAATTCTATTGCTAAAGTTTGCTCAGGCCTTGGAAGATCACGCGAAGGTAGAGCAACTTCCCAAGTTGGAAGGAAAGCGCATGATTATGTTTCTGGCACCTAAAGCAAAGAAAAAGTAGAACAGATTGATCAAATAATAGCAAAATGCCAAAAGTAAAAACTAAATCCGGAGCTAAGAAGAGGTTTAAACTTACAGGTACCGGCAAAATAAAAAGAAAGCATGCTTTCAAAAGCCATATCCTGACTAAGAAAGAAACCAAACAAAAGCGAGCTCTAACGCACATGACTACGGTTCATAAATCGGATGAGCCTAATGTGAAAGCAATGCTTAGAATTTAAGTATTGCATAGGTTAAATGTATCACCAGGTTAATTGGCCTTAAAGCATCTGTAAAAAGAACGCCACTAACCAAAAAACAAAAATAAAATGCCACGATCAGTAAATCACGTAGCCTCAAAGGCGCGCAGAAAAAAAATCCTCAAAGTAGCCAAGGGATACTGGGGTAGAAGAAGTAATGTATGGACGGTAGCAAAAAATGCCGTTGAAAAAGGGTGGACCTACGCGTACCGCGATAGAAAAGCTAAAAAGAGAGACTTCAGAAAACTTTGGATCCAAAGGATCAATGCCGGGGCAAGACAGCACGGCATGTCATACTCTCAATTTATGGGTAACATCAAAAAATCAAACATAGATCTCAATAGAAAAGTATTGGCCGATTTGGCGATGAACCACCCTGAAGCTTTCGAAGCTGTAGTAAAGAAACTAAAATAAATTCAACCGTATCGATCTGTAAGGCCTTCCGGTAAATCCGGAGGGCTTTTTTATAAAATACAAAGGTGGGAGTTGATGGTTGAGGATCTACTACTTGCCCTCTCTTTTAGGATGCACCAATTTCATCTCATCAATTAAGTGGGTACCCCCTGCATATTTATCGATTATAAACAATACATAGCGAAGGTCCACCATGATGTTCCTACAAATTTCCGGGTCATAATTCATATCACTCATGGTACCTTCCCATACGCGGTCAAAGTTTAAACCAACCAGATTACCATATGCGTCTATCGCAGGACTTCCGGAATTGCCACCCGTGGTATGATTTGTGCCTAAAAAGCAAACAGGCACCTTCCCGGTCTCATCAGCATACTGACCGTAATCTTTAGATGCATAAAGATCGCGAAGCTTTTGAGGGACATCAAACTCATAGTCTCCCGGAACGTACTTTTCGATGACTCCGTCAAGATAGCTGACGGGCTCATAATAAACCGCATCCCGTGGGGCATACCCACGCACCTGGCCATAGGTAATCCGAAGTGTGCTATTCGCATCGGGAAAATAACGTGCCTCAGGTAAGGCTTCCATTAAAGCTTTCATGTACCGTTTCTGTAGGGCAGCAATTTCAAGCGACTCCTTTTCAAAGGCTGGATTAAGGGTCTCATAAAAAACTTTGATCATTGGCTTAGCATAACCATAGGCTGGATCTGAATTTAGTTTTTTTAACACTTGTTTTTGTCCACCTTCCAACAGCTCCAGTGCGGATGCTGCTTGAACTAAAGCCGATTCATCATAAATGGAGACCTTCATATTGTCAGTGTAGAGCGGCATGGTACTTTCGTACACACCTTTATCAACTTCTTTATCATAGTTTTTATGAATGCTTTTAAATCTATTGATCAACGCCCCTCGGGCATCATCAAAGCCTTCAGGGTTAGCTTTAACCTGAAGTTCGAACTGATACGCCCTCAGCGTCATTTGCATGAGCTCGTTGGTAACAAAGAATATTTCAATGAACTTCCGGCGCTCGATATTTACTGAGGCATACCTTTGGTAAAGCTTCTCAAACTCTGGTAGGATGTTACCGTACTGGGCACCTAGCTTTTTCGCTTTCAGCGCTTTTTCAAATGTCTCTTCGAATTCAAGGCGTTTTTGAATGGCATTACTTTTTTCAATACCCAGGTTTTCGCCGATCCATTTTTTCCAGGCATTGGCTATTCTAGCTTGTTTCGAAGCGTACTTTATTCGTATCTCATCGTTTTCTTTCATTTTTTGATCGATCACCTTTAAAGCGGCCTCACGAATAGCAATATTGCCCGGATTAAATTCTTGCGTAATATGTGATAAAGCCACGGCCGGTAAGTACTCATCCGTTCGACCCGGAAATCCAAAAACCAAGGTAAAATCGCCTTCTTCCACACCGTCCAGCGAGACGGGCAGAAAATGCTTGGGTGTATAAGGGACATTTTCCTTACTGTACCGTGCAGGTCTATTGTTCTTATCCGCATAGATTCTGAATAGTGAAAAATCACCGGTGTGCCTGGGATAGACCCAGTTGTCGGTATCGCTTCCGAATTTACCAATGCTGGTTGGAGGGGCTCCTACCAGGCGTATGTCTTCGAAACGCTCAGTTACAAAGAGAAAGTACTGATTACCTTTGAAGAAGGCTTTCACTTTTGTGTCCTGCCAGTCCTCTTTGACCACTGCTTTTTGAAGTGTATTATTGTTTTTATCAATCTGAGATTGTTTTTCCACCTCAGTCATATCATCAGTTACACCGGCTAACGACTGAACCGTTACATCTTCAATGCGGACAATAAATTCTACATAAAGACCTTCATTCGGTAGCTCTTCACTGGATTTCATGGCCCAAAAGCCGTCTTTCAAATAGTCATTTTCCAGCGAGGAATGATACTGTATTTGTCCGAAACCACAATGATGGTTTGTCAAAATCAATCCTTGAGGAGAAATTACTTCGGTAGTGCATCCGCCATTGAAATGACCTACCGCATCTTTAAGGCTTGAATTGTTAACGTCGTATATATCGCTGGCACTCAGCTTACTACCGAGCTGTTGCATTTCGTTTTCATTCATGCCGTCAAGTAAAGAAGGTATCCACATACCTCCCTGCTGGCCATGGGTCTGGATCGTAATGAAGACGAGGAGCAGTCGTAAGATTCTCATGAGTTTGTTTTCCTTAGTTATCGAAAGTAAATCTAAAATAATGTAATGGTCATTGAACTCAAAGTAGTCCGGTATTCTATATCAAAATTTCAAATAAGAATCTAGAATGTCTATCTTATCTTTAGGGCTGAAAACACGTAGTGAGTCTAACGACGGGTGGGTTGAGCTACATTATACCTTGTTGATCATCGGTGCTAGGCAAACCCAATGCATTCAATGCTAAGAGTCTCTTTCAAAGCAGTAAAGAATTCCGTCGCTAGATAGCTTTTATGGTTTTTGAACGATGTAGAATGGAGCCGGATGGCAAGACTGGTAAAAACTTTAATCTGTTATTAACAAGTACTTTACACACCAACTAAATACTAGTATATGGAGACCGTATCGAACAAAAAGCACTATTTCCTATTTCCTGTTGTCCTTATCTTGTTGAATTCCTGCAGCGCTAATGCTATGGATTTTGGCACGGAGGTTACTACATCTGAAATACGTATGACCGAAGAAGGATATCGGATTTTTTTAAATGGAGACCCTTTCTACGTTAAAGGGGCGGGGGTTCAACAGGGTAGCCTTCAAGCCTTAGCGGCACACGGTGCCAATGCCTTTAGAACCTGGAGTACAGAGAATGGCAAAGAGAGGTTAGATCAGGCTCATGAACTCGGCCTGAAGGTTACGATGGGAGTTTGGGTGGGCCTGGAGCGCCACGGGTTCGATTATAATAACAAGACGGCCGTACAAGAACAATTGGCACGTATCCGTACCAAGGTGAAAGCTTTGAAAGATCATCCGGCGCTGATGGCTTGGAGCATTGGAAACGAGCTGAATCTGCAATCAAGTAATCCTAAAGTATGGGATGCGGTGAATGAAATATCTAAGATGATCCACAAATTAGACCCACATCATCTTACTACCACACCTTTATCCGGCATGAAGAAGAAGGATTTGGATTTGATTGTCACCAGAGCGCCTGATCTTGATTTCTTAAGTGTTCAGCTTTACGGAGCCATTGAAATCCTACCGGAGCTTATTACCAAGTCTGGTTATAAAGGCCCTTTATTAGTTACGGAATGGGGAGCTACGGGTTATTGGGAAGTGGGTACTACCGAATGGGGTGCGCCGATTGAGAACAATAGTTCAGAAAAAGCCGATGGTTACCTCAGGCGTTATCAAAACTCTATTCTGTCCCAATCAAGGCAGGTGATGGGTTCCTTCGTATTTCTTTGGGGTCAAAAGCAAGAGCGCACGCCAACCTGGTTTGGGATGTTTACACCTGATGGTAAGGAAACAGAATCAGTCGATGCTATGCACTATGCCTGGAACGGGAAATGGCCGGAGAATCGTTCGCCGAGGGTACTGGATTTTACTCTGGCAGGACAGCGCGCCATCAACAGCATTAAGCTGAAACCGGATGATACTTACGCAACACAGGTCAAAGTAAGTGATCCCGATCAGGATAAATTGATCTTTCATTGGGAGGTTATGAAAGAAAGCACGTCTAGTAAAACAGGCGGAGACGCCGAGTATGTTCCAGCTGCTATCACCGGCTTATTTCCCGAGAATAAAGATGACACTACTACCTTCAAAGCCCCAACGCAACCTGGCGCTTATCGATTGTTCGTTTATGTAGAAGATGGCAATAACCACACGGCCCACGCTAATATACCATTTTGGGTGGAGACCGAGTGACCACTGAGAATATGTAGCCTGGCTGAAATGGTGCAATCAGAACTTTTATTATGTACGAGAGAGCGGATTACGGAATACTCTTTTGGTCTACGGTTATAAAACTAGCCATCAGCGGTAGGTGATCTGCCAGTTTATGCTGCGTATCTTGCTCGAAGAAATAAACTACATTCAATGTACTTTCCAGTAACTCGGGCTGCATATTTTGGTTGGGAAGAATATGATCAATTCTCCATCTTGGGGAGTCTGCCGGATGACTAAAAATACTGTCTTCCAAATTATCAATGAACTTCACCGGTGAGTTTCCGTCTAACATAAACTGAAATTCTTTACTATCAGGAGTCGCATTAAAATCGCCGACAACAAGTATATTTTTCTTCGGGTCTTCTTTGGTAAAACGTTCGAATTGACCTTTTAGAAACTGAATCTGACCTAATCGCATAGCTTCATTTCTGGCTCCCCGGCCGGCTTTGAGATGAACACCGGTAAGCAGAAATGAATATTCATCATGGACTAAAACATCAATGGACCACATACGGGTATTTATTCTGTTTTGCGTTTCATACTTCTCCTCATTGGATTCCTCATCCCTATAGCTGACGGGGGTGGTTACGGCACCGTAACCGTAGATTATTCCTAAGGGCACGCGACTCATAACCACCACATTCATGTACCAATTGATACTTTCACTATCGGCAAAAAACTTGTAATTCATGTCGCTTAGGGAATCAGATGCAATTTGTCGCAAAAACTGTACGTGTTCAAACTCTTGTAAAACGACGATATCCGCGTCTGCTTTTCGTAAAGCCTGTATCAACAGGGAAACTCTTCCCTCCATTTTTTCACCGTCATTTTCACGGTCATTTTGGACATAGGGATTATTATAAGAGTCTATAAAGTGTTCTACATTCCATGATAAGATCTTAATTGTATCTCTTGGAGCCTCTTTATAGTCAACAGGAGTAACGATTCCTTTCTTAAAAGCCTCCCTGCTTTCGTCATTTGAAGAGGCCCCGAAATCAATTATTTCTTCGCTACTGGAGCTAGAAATACATGCATTTAACAGCATCAAAGATGACATTACAACAAACCATGCGGTAGTTTTTAACATAGTCATTAACTTTTAATTTCCAAACCTAGGCATTCTAAAGCTCGCTTGCCTGCTGTGTACTTTAAGAGATTGTCAACTTTTTATTAAACTATAGAATTAATAATTCCTTGAATCAGCCTACAAAGGCTTAAAGGATAAAGTTTCCGGTTTGACCCTTACAGCACTCTCAGTTAAGAATCTAAGGGAATCGACAGCTTTTTACAAAATATATTGAACCTTAAAGAAATCACGAATAGAACAAAGAATCCGGGAATCCGCTGGTTTTCCCTCGGGGAAGGGAAGGAGCTTCACCTGGTATCCACGGTACCGGGAGATGCCAAAATCAACAAGGTCGTTCACTTTGCGCTGACCACCTAAAGTTACGACGCTTTTGTTGATGGGCTAAAAGCCAATAAATCACATACCAGAGCTGGGCCGGGATACTGAACACAATTAACCTTCGCTCCGATGAGATTCGCCAGGTTTACATTCAGGACCCAAATGGCTACTGGATCGAAGTGAATAGTGTAAATAATCAGGTGAGCGATCTACCGGACCCGGTGGAAGCAAAATGGAAAGGCCAGGACGTCTTTCGGGTAATCGAAGCAAACGAAGAACTAAGGACATTAAAATGTTCCTTTCCTCCCGGCGGAGGTCATGACAAGCACTTCCGTACCAAACACTATGACGATTCCATTACGGGTAGCACTTTCAAAATCACTGATGCCGAGGTCACTCGTGACGTGGAAGTAACCTCAGGCAGCGATTTCTTTAACTCTTCCCTAAATTGGCATGAGGTAGAAAATGTAGGCGACAGTACGGCGGTACTCATACTAATTGAGATCAAGTGATTTACAATGAAACCCTCTATTTTCATACCTTGTTTAACCTATTCATAAGGTGTACCACCTAATCCTCGTTGTAAACGAGGATTACCTAATATCGTAAAACGAAATATCTGGCATTTGTAA
>JBCCIX010000109.1:0-10980 GCA_039028075.1 Bacteroidota bacterium
CATCACGTGAGCTTCCGCATAAATAAGGTATATTTCGGCCAGTCTAAACATCGGCATATCAATGCCCGAGGCTTGTGCAGTAACCCCCACCTGAGCTTCAAAAGGAGCATTCTTATCCACGGTACCGCTGTAGAATTTGCTGAGGAAAGGACGTTTCCATATAAATTCTTGCCACGGTATATTAGGGCCGTTAGCGGAAATCAATTCTGTTAAAAAGGTGAAATCTTTCCGTTCACCCTCCGGGAATCGGTTAAAAAAAGCTTTTTCAATAAACAGGTCTTGAAATCCGCCAAGTTCAGCCGGTTTAGTGGTTTGAGAGGCAAAAGGAGTAAAAAGTTGTTCGCCGGGACACTGAATATCGCTACAAAAATTTAATTGCCAGATGTATTCCGTGTTGGTGTCTTCATTTTCAATAGCAAACAACGCAGGAAAACTTGGCACCAAGGAGAACGGACCCTCATTGATAATATCCTCTGCATCATTGAGCGCATCTTCAAATCTACCGGCTTCTTTCAGCGGCCAACTCGCCATAGTCAGGTAAACTTGTGCCCGCAAGGCTTTGGCCGCCCAAAAACTTGCCCGTCCATTTTCCGCAGGTGTGGCAGGTGGTAAATGGTCAAGCGCAAACGTAAGATCTTCCAAGATCCTATCGTAGACTTCTGACTCCGGGCTTCTTCCTAGCTGACGGTTTTCTTCCGTAAAAAAGGGGTCTAATACGATCGGTAACCCACCGTAGAGTCGTACCAGGTAGAAATAGGCCCACGCCCTCAAAAAGTAGGCTTCTCCCAGGGTAGCATTTACCTCATCTGCGTCAAACCCGTTATCGATCATCTGCTCGCCCCCTTGGATGGTAAAATTTGCCTGTAGTATTACGTCATATCCCAGTCCCCAGCCGGCATTGGAGGTCTCTACCGTAGTAGGAAAGATATTGAGCTGGTCACCATCTCTAAACGCGCCTTTATTACCCCCTGGCTGACTTGTCCAATCATCAGCACCACAAAAGTTAGCGCGTAACCGGGCAGAACCTAAACCGCGGTTCCACTGGTCGTTGACTAACTGGCGATAGGCTGCAGTGAGGGCAGCCCCGAGTGCTTCTTCGGAAACGAAGAAATTTTCTGCTACAATCCGATCTTGAGGTTCTTCTTCCAAAAAATCGTTACAGGAAACCATGAATAAAATGCTGAGCGTAAACAGGCTTATTATGATTGGATTTTGTTTCATAGATATTATGAATTTTTTATGATCAGAGATCTACCTACCGCTCTGCCACCGCTTCGGTATAAAGGCATGGATCTTTGATGGTCAATCCATCTTCGGATGGTATGAAAGCGAGTCTGTATTTTTAATGACGTTTTCATCTGCTAAAAATTAAAATTGATTCCAAAGGTGTATGATCTGGGGATGGGGAAAGAGCCAAAGTCCAATCCGGGGGTATTACCACTACCTGATTTTGTCTCCGGATCGAAACCGCTATAATTGGTAAATACGGCTAAATTCTGTACGCCGGCATAAATGCGCATCCGGTCAAAAGGTAAAAACGGAATCGTCTCGCTAGAGGCGTTATAGGCGAGCGTGACATTATTGATCCTGACAAAGCCTCCATCCTCTAAAAATAAAGACGAGCCTTGTCTGAAATTAGCATTCAAACCCGGCAAGCTGCCGGAGCGGTTGAAGGAGTAGCTATCCAGAATATCAACGGAGGTAGCGTCCAGCACTCCGGAACCTCCACCATATAAGCCATGTAGAGGTAAATTATAAGTATCCACTCCGTGGACGCCTTGAACAAAGATATTTATACTGAAATCCTTATAGGTAACATTGCCGTTAAACCCCCAGACAAACTCAGGGTACCCATTCCCGATAACGCCTATATCGTTAGTAGTTAAGAGGCCATCACCATCAAGGTCTGCATATACCGCATCACCTATGACTACATTGTTCACACCCCCTGGTATGCCGTCTTCCGTTGTTTTAGTGCCAAGATATTGATAACCGGCCAGTTGCCCTATCTCCTGGCCCTCTATAAGCAAGTGGGAGGGTGCATCAAATCCCGGACCTGCGTTGCCCAATCGCAGTGAATCAGTCGGTAATTCAGTTACTTCGGACCGGAGAATAGAGGCATTTAAAGATAAGTCAAATTCAAAATCTCCGGCCTTTAGCTCTGTACCTAATTGAAATTCAAAACCATTATTTCGATACTGACCGGAGTTGGTAGTCACGGACCCATTCCCTAAAAATTGTACAACCTGCTCACGGAAATGAAGATCATCGGTAAACTTAATGTAGTAGTCAGTACTCAGGTTCAGTTTTCCGTCAAAAAAAACAAAATCAACTCCGAAATTGGTTTGGCGCGAAGTCTCCCATAGCAACTCAGGATTGGCACGATCATTTCCATCTTCAAAACCTATGGCAGCAGATGGTGTACTTTCATCAAATCTGTAAGGTCTTATGGAGTTGGTGATATCCTGGACCTGAAAGGCCCTGAGCGATTCTACATTTCCTGTTTCTCCGTAGCCTATTCTAAGTTTTAAGTCATCCAAAAAGCTAATAGTGGACATAAAGTTCTCATCGCCTAAATGGTAGGCCAGTGCTGTTGAAAAAAAAGATTGGTACCGATTGCCTTCCGGTAAGCGCGATGAGCCATCGACCCTTAAGCTGGCGTTTAAAAATAGTTTTCCTTTATAATTATAACCTGCCCTACTTAAGTAGGATATCATACGTTCAGGTTCAAACCGACCTGCGTCTTGCCGATTTCCGGGAAAAGCTATCAAATTTGAAATACTTTGATTGAAAATATCCAGTTGATTGGAGGTGGGGCTGGAAGTGACAAAGCCAAAGCGTTTGTTCAGAAATTGCTGCATTTCGGCTACCACCAAAAAATCTAGATTGTGGAAATCTGCAATACTTTTTTTGTAGGTCAGTTGAAGATTCGACTGCCAGCGGGTATCAATTTGATCTGCCGTGAATGTTTCGGACACGGAACCGATATTGGCAGGCCTGAAACGCTGGAACTCGTTTCTCAAGCCATTTATGACCTGACCGGCAAGAAAAAAACGGGCATTAAGGTCTTTACCTATTTCCTGTTCAATGGAGATATTGCCTTGTGCCACGTAGTTGGTTTGGATCTGATCAATCTCATTGGCTAAGTAGACCGGATTATCCAATACCGTCGCGCCATAACCCACAAAACCTTGATAATCTCCGGTAGCAGGATCAAATACCGGTAAGTTAGGGGACCAGGCCAAGGCAGAGGCAATCACCTCGTTAGAGCCGTCTGCACGATTGCCGCCTCTAAAAGTATTTTGCAGCTCTTCGTAAGCTCCGGTAATATTGAAGTTCATCTTGGTAGTCGGCGAAAGCTCGGAATTGAAATTAAATCTAAGGTTGTAACGTTCGTAGCCGGAATTGGTAATGATTCCTTGATCCTGACGGCCTCCAAAAGAAAACCGGTATCCGCCCTTTTCGTTGCCTTTACTGATAGCGATCTGCAGGTTATCCGAATGCGCCGTTCTAAAAATTTCATCTTGCCAATCCGTACCAAACTCCGGTTGACCGGCCATGGCCAGGTCCTCTCCTGAGAATACCGGTAAAGAACCCCCTTCCTCTGCTTTTTCATTGATTACTTGCATATAGGTAAGGGGATCTAACAAATCCACTTTTTGCCTCAATTCTGACACTGTATGGTAATAATCAATATCAATTTTTACTCTATCCGTCTTTGCGTTTTTCGTTTGTATCAAAACCACCCCGTTGGCACCCCTTGAGCCGTAAATCGCCGTAGCGGACGCATCTTTTAAAATTGATATAGTCTCAATATCGTTGGGATTTAATGCGTTAATATCCCCTCCTATAAACCCATCGATGACGTACACCGGATCACCGGTAAATCCCCTGATATTTACCCGGGGCGCGCTCCCGGGAGCACCGTTGCCTTGAGTCACCGCTACGCCCGCTACTTTCCCCTGTAGCATTCCTTCCACACGTTGTACAGGTTGCAATTCTACCGAGGAAGCATCCAGCGTACTTATGGATCCGGTAAGGTCTGATTTTTTTTGCGCCCCGTATCCAATCACCACAATTTCGTCTAGCGCCTCAATGGAAGGCAACATTTGAACATTTAACGTTTGTGCCTCGTTGATTATCTTCTTCTGACTTTCGTATCCCAGAAAAGAAAATACAAACACATCCCCACTTTCTGCACTAAGCTGGTAGAAACCGGCTATGTCAGTAACCGTTCCTTTTGACGTTCCCTCGATAATGATGCTCGTGCCTGGCAGCCCTTCACCATTCTCATCCGTCACGGTACCGGATATCTCTACAGATTGAGCTAGGGTGGAAAGGGTCAGTAAAGAACAAAAGAATGAAAATACGATCCTCATATGTTTTTACTTATTGGTGATTTGTTTCAGTGCTTCAAAATATGAAAACTTAGTAAGTCTCATTAGCAGAAAATATCGACTCCGACATTTTCTGCCAATGTAAAATTACATACAGATAAGTCCTTTATGGGGTACAGTCCGATCCTTCGTTCGTTAAAATTCGATTATTGGCCGTAATGTCATTGCTATTGACTGCATTAGCCGCATCCTCGAAGAGCGTAGCTACCCAGGTGCTGCCGACCCGAATTCCTGTGATCTCGGCAGTAGGACAGATCACAGCAAGGTTTCGCTCTCTAATAAACACTTCGGTAAGATCTATAGGGTCTATACCGTCAGTGTACGTATCATCCATAGTAGCTACAGGAGTGAGCCCATCTACACTGGTGGGAATTTGATCACCTTCTTCGAAAATGTAAAGGTTAGTAATGTCATTATTGTCGCCCGCCACAAATTCATGGCTCAGCACCACCACATAGGTAGTATTCAAACTATAGCTCTCAGTGCTTAATATATTCGCATTGCCCTCGTTTTCTTTGTTTAGCCCAAAATTGAATCCGCCGGCTCCATTCGATAAAGCAAGTACCTTTACATTGTTATTATTGGCCGGACCGGTCAGCGCACTCGTCAGCATCAGGAGATCTCCTCTTCCAAAATCGTCAGACTTTCCTTCTCTCTGATCTCCTAGTTCACTGATGTTTACCAGTGCCGACATAAAAACGTCATCGGTGTATCCGTCCAAGGCAAACCTTCGGGAACATCCAATGTTCCTTTCAGATAATGGCTGGTTAGCAGGTAAACTTGGCTGACAATTTCCATTGTTTCGATTGACCCAATTTTCAAAGGTATTCATATCTTCATCGTCGAGTCTAATACTTCTAGCGCCGGCGGGGGCTGCGGGATAACCACTAACGGCAAGCGAAGTACTTGCATTGAAACCTAAGGTGGACCTAAGCGAAGCACCATTTAATGGAATACCTACATGCCAAATCTCTACCACTTCATTATTGGGAATAGTGGTTTCCGGATAACCGCCACCGGCGTTAGCCTGGTTCACCACTGTATCGGTATTCATACTCCACATCAGTATCGCTGAATCAACGGGCAATAGATCTTGAAATTCTGCTCCGTATTGTTCGAAATATTCTGACATAAACAGCTGCCCGGTAATAGTTATTTCCGAGGCCGCCGTCAACGAAAGGTCGACATCATCTCCATTCAGCGTTTGGAAGGTGGCCGTTCCACTCACTGTTCCTTCAAATGAAGCGGGTACCACAACTCTTATGAATAAACTCACGGAAGCCTCATCGTCAAAGGAGGACTGAGCCAATGTTATACTTTCTGCCTCGTAAGTACCTGATTCTGAGAGAGAAGCTTCGTAGTTATCTGGTATAGACACCACTACGTCACCCTCTAAGTTGTTCCCTGATACAGTAACGGATAGGGCGCTTGAAGTTTGACCTTCTTCCACCGTACCAAAATCTAATGAATTAGCATTCAGCACTATTTCGGGTTCAATTGGAATAGTAGTACTACCGTCATCATCATCTCCACACGAGGAAATTGCCACTACTGAGAGAATCATGAGTCCGTAAAAGACGTTTTTCATAATAGTTAATTTAGGTTGATCAAAAAAGTTCTTTCTTCAAAGTTATTTGAGAAAGAAAGGCTAAAGGGGTACTACCACGTCATATAGTTGGTTATATCATTCAAAAAGCTAAATGGTGGTATTCTGCCTCGTCTTTTTCGGGCGAACCACGCCTTTCTCTACTTTTTTCAGCTTCTCTTTGCGATAATCAGAGGGTGGGCAGCCGTATTGTTCTTTGAAACACTTCTGGAAGTATTTGTAATCATTGAACCCTACTTCGTAGCCGACTTGAGCTAGTGACATATCTTCCGTCATCATGTATTCAGCTGCCTTTTTTAGTCTGACGGACCGAATAAACGCGGTAATAGACATCCCAGAAAGTGCTTTTAGTTTTCTATATAAGCTTGACTGACTCATGTGCATGAGGTCGGCCATCACCGGAGCATCCAGTTCGCTGTTATTCAAATGTTCGTTGACAAGTGCTACTGCCTTCTGAACGAATTTTTCTTCAATGTTTTCTGCGATGGTATCGTCAGGTTCAAACCTTATTCTGTTTCGCAGGTACTCGCCTAGTTTTCTTCGATTTTCCAATATTCCGTGGATACGTGCGAGTATAGTCATAGGATTGAAGGGCTTTCTGATATAGTCATCCGCCCCGGTCTCCAAGCCATCCAGTTCGAATACGGTAGAGGTACGCGCAGTGAGGAGAATAATGGGGATATGGGAAGTAAGTAGTTCTGATTTTAGGGCTTTGGTAAGTTCAATCCCGTCCATTTCGGGCATCATAATGTCGCTTATGATCAAATCCGGCAAGTGTTGGGTAGATATTTCCATGGCCACTTTTCCGTCTTTGGCCTCTAACACATTGTAATCCTCCGATAAAATCGAATGAAGATATTTGCGGATTTCCTGATGGTCATCTACGATCAAAATAGTCTCTTCTTTGGAATGGGCTAACTCTTCATTATTTACATCGACTGCTGAAGCAGGATGGTGCTCGTAGCTATCAATATCGTCACTCCCTTTAAAGTCTTTGAGTTTATGTCGGTCGTCTAGCAAGTGGGAGGACAGGGGAAGCACTACCGTAAATATGGAGCCTACCCCTTCTTGGCTTTCCACTTCAATGTCACCCCCATGTAACTCTACAATAGATTTTGCCAAGTACAAACCTATACCGCTCCCCGCAAGATTGGCTGATTCAATACCTTTAATCTGGTAAAATCGATCAAATATTTGACTGAGATGCATCTGATCCATACCTTGACCGGTATCTGTCACTTCTATAGATACCTCGCCGCATTCGGTTAGGCTTATATCGATGGCTATCTTACCTTGGTCAACTACGTACTTAAAGGCATTTGACAACAGGTTGCAGATCACGATTTCCATTTTATCTCGATCAAACTCGCAGTAAATAGTCTGAGGAGAGGTGTTTAAATTGAAATCAATCTTTTTAGCCTCTGCCAAGGATTTAAAAGAGAGAAAGATCTCGCGCACAAACTTCACAATGTCGCCCTTTGCGGTCCGTAAAGAAAGCATCCCGTTTTCTGCTTTTCGGAAATCAAGTAATTGATTAACCAGATGAAGTAGTTTGGAAGCGTTCCTCTCCACCGTTAGCAGTTTTTCTCTAATCAATACGCTAAGGTCTTTCCGAGCCAACATTTCAGTGACAGGGGCAGAGATTAGCGTTAAAGGCGTCCTTAATTCATGGGACATATTGGTGAAAAAGCTGATCTTAGCCTCCGCCAATTCATGTTCTTTTTCATTACTGATCTTAAGTCTTTCGTATTCTGTTTTTAAAGATTGCTGCTTCAGGAAAACCTTTCTCCCCAACCCAATCAAAAAAGCAAGGAATGCGGCATAAAGTACGATCGCCCAATTCGAAAGCCAGGGCGGGCGAGACTTCGTAATGGTAAGTGACCTTATGGCACCATAATCCAAATTGTTGCGAGAGGCTCGCACTTGAAGCGTATAGGTCCCTGGGTTTAACCCGATAATACTCACTTCATTGTTGTTTTTGTTATGGATCCAGTCGTCATTTACACCCAGTAGTCGGTAGTAATAGTGGATGTTTTCAACCCCTAAGTAATCCGTTGGAATCACTTTGAGGGAGATGACTTTTTCCTGATGCGTTAATGCCACCTCCTTGGCATAATGAATGGATTCTTTCAACAGAATTTGATCATTAATCTTCTCCTTGGCCGCCACCAATTTGTTATCCACGGTCAATCTGGACAGAACGACTTCTGGGGGTTTGTTGCGTACGTCAATTTTATTCGGGTTGAAATAGACCATCCCACTGGTACCACCAAAAGCCAAGTGCTTTTTGTCTTGAGCAAATGCATTAGCATTCATCGCCGAAAGTCCTAAGGTCTTTGAATCAAAATTAGTAACGATATGATCTGGCGCTTGAATTTTAGATATTCCGAGTGCCGTACTTACCCACAAATTATTCGCTGCGTCGCTGGTCACTCCCAGGACGTATTCATTCGCCAAGCCGTGTGCGATATCCAACTTGTTGAGCCTAACCAGCTTATCCTCCACGAGTTTAAATTGCAGCACCCCGCCCGACATCCCGACCCAAAGTGTACCATCCGATGCGCTATGCATGGAAAGGAAGATTACACTCGGAAAGGTAGCCTTACCGTTTTGAGGTTGATCAAATCTGATAAAGCGGTCTTCCTGGCGGTCGTATTTATAGAGGCCATTGTAGGTGCATACCCACACATTACCCTCTTTATCTTCCGTAATATCACTAATACGATCACTCTCTATTCCTCTGCTATCGAATTGCGACTTCCCGAAGAACTTAATTTTCTGCAGATTCGGATCATCACGATAATCCACCTTGAGTAACCCTTGCTCTTGAGTCCCCACCCATAGTATGCCGTAAGAATCGAAGTAAAGTGACCGAATGCGCTGCAAAGAATCATTCAAAAGTGCCGCCGGTTCCTCTACCTCGCCCAGGTCTATCGACCAGAGACCCCTTCGCGTACCTACGATCAGTTCATTTTCCAAAGCCAATAGTGATTGTACCAGTTTGATTTTATTGAGACGCTTAAAAGTGTTCCAATCTTGGCTGTAAGACAGACTACCTCCCCAGCTTCCGGCCCACAGTCTACCCTGTCCGTCAATTTCCAACGCCACGGTATTGTCGTCCTCCAATCCACTGGAAACGGTACTGGTATTTCCTATAAAATGGAAATCCTCTTTTTTAGATAATTTCAAGACACCTCCGTAACCCGTACAAACCCAGATCAGACCGTTTTCTTCCTGATAAATATCCCGAATCAAATCGTATTTATTGGTGGTATAATTTTGTTCCTTAGGCAGCAACGATATGTACTCAAAAGACGAAAGTGAAGTATCGCTTCTTCTCAAACCTTCCGTCCAAGATCCTGCCCACAGTCTTTTCTGTTCGTCCAGCATCAGACAACTTATTCCCTTGAAACCCCCTGTCACGCTGGCCTCAAGTTCCTTGAATTTATAGGTTAATGTATTTAGTTCGAATATGCCCAGGTGTGAAGCAATGTAAATTTTATCCTGGTCGGGATCTTTAATGATCTCATAGGTAAGCCCAATGGGCAGTTCCAAGCTAATCAACCGATCTTCGGAAGGATCGTATTTATGGATGAAATTCACCGAGGAGGCCCAAATATTACCAAACTCATCTTGTATAATGTCTGAAATCAAGGTGGAGTCCAGAAAGTGCCTTACCGGTTTTTTAAGTGCAGCGTCAATGACAAATAAACCATGAGACCACGTGCCTACCCAGAGCTGATTTTGATCGTTTTCTTCGATAGAAGTGATTCGGAGATCTGAGTGTTGATCCGAAAGCCCCAGCAAATAGTTACTTTCATTGAGTTGATCTTCCTTCGTGTTGAATTCTGCCAGTCCACCACTCATGGTGCCGATCCATAGATTTCCGTCACTGGCTTTAAAAATGGTTTCTACGTTTTCATTGGGGAAATTAGGATACTTAGTACCGGGTTTGTAGACAGTCACATAACCGTCACCTTCGTATTTATTGATCCCACCCTCCGTAGCTAACCATTTTATGCCTAAGTCGTCTTCTATGATCTGTGACACGTAATTGTTTGAAAGACCGGCCCTAACGTCTATATATTGGATCAGGTATTCCTGATCTTTATTGAGCTCGCTATCCTGGCCAAAATTGAAGCATGAAATAGTCATTAAACCCGCTATGAGAAATACTTTACTCATTCATTTTCGATTTTGTAGGTGTCGTCAGACTTGAGCCTACCTATAAATCTTGCGTCGGTGATTTCCGGAGCCTTGTAATTTTGCCTAACCCTTGACTGAAGATAACGTATTCTCATTTTTTCGATTGAATGAACTCCATTAGTAGACCCCCACATTTCTGTGATCCCCCCACCGATGCATAATCGTTCTTTTAAGGGGTATTTGCATGCCCTTCGTACTTTCCAACCAATCATAGACTTCTCCTGCCAATGATTTTATGAGTTCCTGATGTTCTTCACTGGCTATAAGGTTGTTCATTTCATAAGGATCTTGTTCAAGATCGTAGAATTCATTGGTATCCCAGATGCCATGATACCGGATATATTTGTATCTATCGGTTCTTACGCCATGCATAGTAGGTGTCTGCGGGAACGAATACTCCCAATAATATTCGTAGAATATTCGGTCTCGCCAGGTGACTTGTTTTTCCGTGAGTAATGGAAGAAGGGAGAGGCCGTGAAAGTATTCCGGGCTCTGCAGTCCTGCATAGGCTAAAATGGTAGGAGCCACATCAATATTTTGGATCATTTTATCAATCACTTCGCCACCTCTGGTAAGCTCCGGGCATCTCAACAAGAACGGAACTTTTACCGACTCTTCATAGAAATGGCGCTTATCAATAAGACCGTGCTCACCGAAAGCAAATCCATTATCGCCCATATAAATCACCAGAGTGGAGCTGGCAAGTCCCCGTTCATCAAGAAAATCTAACACTGCCCCGATACTCTCATCGACACCTAAAAGTGTTTCGCA
>JBCCIX010000110.1:0-10927 GCA_039028075.1 Bacteroidota bacterium
AGGTTGCCCTAGAACTCCCAGCTCTCCTTCAAATACCCAAGCATCTTTAAACTCCGGATGCAAACCTCTTAGTGTGAGTAATTCTTTATACGCTCTATCTCGTTCTTCGGAGACAAATACATAAACATAAAAGAGATTGCGGCGTGAATTGATCGCATAAACAGCATTCAGATCTTTTTTGTTGGCAAAAGATGTGAATCGCTCTGCATTTTTCTCAAAACTGAAAGCACCAATTACAACGTAGCTTTTTGTTACCTCTAACTTTGAAGCTAACACCCTGGTGCATAATAAACTCACAACGATCAGGTAAGAAAGACATAAACACAGCCTTTTCCACCCATTTGATATATTTATGGGTCTCATTACATCACGTTTAAAAAATTAGACTACCCGAAAAAAATAATTCACTCGATTTAGCACGGGCTTAACTCATAGCAAGATATGTAACTTCCTAGAATTCAGCAAATTATTGCGCTCCAATCACTAATTTTAAAGCTAGTTTTAGCGGGCACGGCCCATATCACATGATGGCTGTAGTTGTAAAAAAATCATGTTCTATCTAGTTTTGAAGAAAAAACAATAGCATATGGATAGGTCAAAGGGCATGCTCATGGCTGGATTAATTTTGCTGTTTTCTTCCTGCAGCAAACCAACTGAGAGCAATGAGAAGACAGAGGTCTCTGAAAGGGAGCTAAAAGCACTTTACGACGAGGTTATTGATATCCACGATGAGGTAATGCCAAAAATGGACGATATAATGAAGGCAAAAGGAACACTTCAAGAAAAATTAGATACGTTAGTAGAGATTGACCCAGAGAATAAAGCTATCCCTGAATTGAAAGAGGTAATTACTGATCTTGCTGAAGCGGATGAAGCCATGATGGACTGGATGCGTAATTTTAAACCTAAAGACGAGGGAGAAAACCACCAGCTTGTACTCAAGTACTATGAGGATGAAAAGGTAAAAATAAGCGAAGTGAAAGATCAAATGCTGTCCGCCATTGATAATGCAAATCGAATGATAAAAAGCGGACCGGATTGAATTGAGCTGTAATAGCCCTTACCTGATCTGACACTTGAGGGTGTTAGCTCTGGGTTTTCTTTATTTATTATCCGCCCCTTTTTTGGCGCAAGAAAACATCTCCGTATTTGGATTCCAATACAGTCTTACTAGACCTGCCTTTGTACGAAACAATAGTCCACTTTTCCCTATCATCAAAACCACGCCTATTACTCTCCAAATCAAAAGGCAGATTTGAATATATCTCTCCGTACCGGGTTTTGGCCTCCAGCTTCTTATCAGAGGTGCCAAAAGCCATATCAATACCTCCATATTTAGCATTGACGTTTATGGGATTTGAGATGTTATTAACCTCTACCAGGCCGTACTTTGCGTTTATAGCAACTTCTATACCTCTGGGAAGGTATACATCAATTTGAATTTCTTTGATTACTCCCACGGTCGTATAAGAGTGGTGCCCACTATCCTTTTCTTCTAAAAAATTTTGAATCTCAGGGTCATTCCAGTCCCCTGTATTAAAGAAGTGCTTCATGCCATCACGTTTGATCATAATCTTTTTGGGTAAATCCTCTATATTTTCAATGGTAGATGTAATCACCATCTGATCATTAAATACCTTAGCTCTTAACGTAAACGCATCATTATTCTCTCCATTATTGATCAGAACTTCTCCGGTTATCTTTACCGTTTGACCCTCCCAATTTTGAATACGGATCAGCTTTGGCCATTTGAAATTCACTTCCAGCTTTTGTTTTCCCTGGAGGTCAAAGTTTTCTTCAATACGTTTTTGAGCCCCCGCCGAGCTATAAAACAGCATCGCCAGCGATAAGGTAATTATTATTCTCATCTTGATTAATTTGTGAAAGACACCGTGATCTAAGACCGTCATCAGTTTATTTTTTTCTTAAATAAACATTCCCGTGAGTAGAAGAAATAGCCATGGCAACACCGCCTGCGTTTAGCTTCCCTTCAATTTTCTTCGCGCCATACACTTTCATATCGTCATGTCTCTCCACTTTTATGTCCAGATCAGAATACACTTCACCCCAAGAGGTTTTGATACTAAGGTCCGCATCCGTACCGTTGGGCACAGCCACGTCCACATCTCCGTGAACGGAAGCCACAGACACCGGTAGTTTTTGATTGACCACTGTAAATGTTACCTCGATATCTCCGTGAACCGAATTGGCCGACAATGGTCCGGTTACGTCTTGTAATTTAATATCACCGCCATGCGTTTTTACCTCAATCTCATTTGAGATGTTCTTTGCCAGAAAGTCATCGCCATGAATGGAGGAATTCACGTATTTTACCACGACCCCTTTTGGAACCTTTACCTCGTATTTAGCATCTGAATTTCTTGCTACCTGATAAACCACTTTATGGCCATTGGATTCATCTTGAACAGCTAATCCAACCCCGGTATTATCTTTTAAACCCATGCCATTCACCGGGCGCAATCCCTTCGCTCTTTCGGGGATCTTGTAGTCGGATGAAGTACCTAAAATAACCTCATTGCCGTCGTAGCCCTCCACTTTTAACTCCATAATTTCCCTAAACTCAATTACGCCCGAACTCATGGCAATTTTGTGTTGTGCAAAACCGGGTAGGGCAATTAAAGTAACCAGCGTTACCACTATTGATTTCTTAAAATTCATTTTCATCGTTTTGTATTTTAATTATGATCTTTTTTTCTAAAACTTTACGTCATACAACAAGCAGGTCACGATAATTTAAAGACTGCCATATGAGCCTCGTCCTTAACCGCATCCAGTGCGTTTTCATCGTCAATTATCTGCTGAAGCTTTTCCAAAATACCTTTCTCTTGTAGTTCAACCATAAGGTTAATCAACGCTATTTGAACCAGCGCCTCCTCTTGCCTTTCAAGGGATTCAATTAAGGCCTTGGTTACCCCGGGCTCATCGCTGAATTTAGCTAAAGCCCTGACCGCCGCCAGCCTCACATTTACATTTTCATCCTCATTCATGGTTTTAACCAGCACGTTAATCACTTCCTGATCAACAGAACCTTTTTCATAAGCTACGTTAATACCATTCAGCCTGGTACTAGCGGATACGCTATTCTCTAAGGAAGAAAGCACCAAACTCTTCGTTTCCTCCATTTCCTTGCGTAGCGAAGCTAACTGGGCCTGCTCATCAGTATCATTCCACAACACACGACCGGCAAAAAACGATACTATCAATAGGGTAACGGTAGCGGCAATTTTCAGTGATGTGTTCCAATCTATGAACCTGATCTGACTTTTGTTTTCCGTCTCATCCATCTTCTCCAGTTCTTCTTCAATAGCTAGCAAAAAGTTATCCCTCAGAATGGAATCAGGCTCATACTCATCTGCGGCGTGCGCCAGCTCCGAGAGCATCAGTAAACTCTCATATTCATGGGCCACATCATTATTTTTTTTGATCTGCTTTTCGACAAACTCCACCAACTCATTGGTAAGGTTACCATCTATGTAGTCAATGATCAACTCTTTCATTTTTTCATCCATCACCTAAATCTTTTCTAATTCCATGTAAGTCTCTTTAAGTTTGTGCATGGCCCGGTGCACCTTTACTTTTACGTTAGCCACACTGATATCCAGCATTGCGGCCACCTCCTCATATTTTATTTTTTGAAATCTAGTGAGGATCAAAATCTCTCGCTGCCGGGCATTCATCTTAAAAAGAGAAACATATAGTAACTTTTCTTTTTCATCTTGCACTATCCGATCATCAAAACCGGCTAAAGAACTGCTTATTTGCTCGACATCCTGTAGATCAGAAAACATCACTTTGTTTTTTCTGTAATGATCAGCGTGAATGTTTCTAGCCATTTGATAAATCCAGGCCTTGAATGCCTTGCCGGTTTGGTATGTTTTTCTATACTTCAACATTCTTAAGAAAACATTTTGGGTTAGATCATTACTTAAATCTCTGTCAAGTGTAAGGCGCACGAAAAAGTTATAAAGTGGTTTGTTATATCGGTCGAATAATTCGGTTGCCTTTCTCAATTCACCCTTTTTAACTTGCTCCATGAGCGTTTCATCTGCTATTATCATCAACTAGCGACTCTTATTTCTGATGTTATCGATTAGGTTACCCGGAATGATACAAAAGGTTACAGGTTGCCGGAAAAATCTGATCTTGACTATTAAAATTGGCCAGTAAAAAAGTCGGTTCGTATTTGTCATTGGTATGATTTTTAGCCTTATTAATAAAAAAATATGTGATTTGAATTGTATTCGGCAATTATTTTTACCTGCATAAGGCTCAATCAAACGTTTTCGTTGATTTCAGGATTAAAAACAAAGTCAATTAACTTGTCAATCTAGTTACTCCTAAGTTTATTTGTTTTTTAAATCAATTTCTAAATGTCTGTGTATCAGACTTAACTACAACTATTATGATTGACGGCATCGGTTTCCTTAATGTTATGGTTTCAAGTATGGAGTTAATGGAAACGAACAGTACTACTCTCGTTACCTCTGAGATATCTATGGCTGATACCGTACTTACAGCCAATAACATCTGGATGATGCTTTGTACCGCACTGGTGTTTATCATGCACTTGGGCTTTGCAGGAGTGGAGGCCGGATTCGGTCAAGCCAAGAATACCGTCAACATTCTCTTCAAGAATACCTTGACCCCAATCATAGGTATACTAACCTTCTTTATTATGGGATTCAATTTAATGTATCCTGGCTTTGTTGAGGGTGGTGGAAACGAGTGGTTCGGTTTTTCAGGATGGTTTCTATCACTGCCGGAAAATGGAATTACCCCGGAATATGCCGGCGGGTATACCTACTGGACAGATTTTCTATTTCAAGCCATGTTTGCCGCAACCGCTGCCACCATCGTATCGGGTGCGGTGGCTGAACGCATAAAAATCACTTCCTACCTGGTCTTCACACTCATTTTTGTGGGTATTGTGTATCCAATAATTGGAAGCTGGAAGTGGGGCTACGGATTTCTTGATGATATGGGCTTTTACGACTTTGCCGGAAGCACTTTGGTACATTCCGTAGGGGGCTGGGGAGCGTTGGCAGGGATTATGGTATTGGGGCCTAGAATTGGGAAGTATGTTAATGGTAAAGTCATAGATAAGCCGGGGTCTAGCGTGCCATTGGCCGTAATCGGTGTTTTTCTGCTTTGGTTAGGTTGGTTCGGCTTTAATGGTGGCTCAGTGCTTTCTGCTGACCCAGGTAAAACATCGTTTGTTTTGGTAACAACTTCCCTGGCGGCCTGTACCGGAGCTCTAGGAGGATTGGTGACGGGTTTCATTGTTTTCAAAAGGTTGGACCTTGGCATGGTACTTAACGGTCTTTTAGCCGGGTTGGTAGGTATTACCGCAGGGGCTGATGTCATTAGTCCTCAACTGGCCTTATTCGTAGGCCTTGTAGCGGGTATACTTGTTGTCTTATCCGCTATTACCTTAGATAAATTTCATTTGGACGACGTTGTAGGCGCAGTTTCTGTTCATCTGGTTTGTGGCATCTGGGGTACTTTAGCGGTAGGATTATTTTCAAGTGAGCCAAAGCATACCTTTCTCAACCAATTCATTGGTGTAGCTGTATGTGGTGCCGCAGCTTTCGCATCAGCCTTTTTAATATTTACCGTTATTAATAAGATATCCGGCATCCGCGTCTCAAAAGAACATGAAGAAAGTGGAATGGATAGCCACGAACACGGTATAAGAGGCTATACCATAGTATATGACGAGTAACCGGATAGGTCTGAAAATGAGATTAATTGAGAAATTACCCTTAGTTGGCTGTTTTGTCACCTCATTTTAGGTAAGGACCAGCGAAACTTGATGCTTAGCATTCTGACCGTAATTATCACTATCACCGTAATCATATAAGATAGGTCGTTCGCAAGGCTTGAATAAGCATCGAGCAAATAGTAAACGAATGCGCCGAATAGGCAGGCAGTGGCATAAATTTCCTTTCTAAAGATAAGTGGTATTTCATTGCATAAAATATCGCGAAGAACGCCTCCAACCGTGGCAGAAACCATTCCCATTACCATTGCAAGTGACGGATGTAAATCAAATACTAGCCCTTTTTGCATCCCGCTGATTGTAAATAAGGCTATGCCGATAGTATCGAAAATGAAGAAGGTTCTTTTAAGATTAACGATATACTTTTTAAAGATCAGCGTAAAGGGCAGCGCGGCGAGAATAGCGATAGGGTAAGCAATGTCCTGCATCCAGGAAACCGGTGTATTACCAATTAAAATATCGCGTGTGGTACCTCCGCCTACAGCGGTCACAAAAGCTACTACCGCTGCACCAAATAAGTCCATATCTTTTTTAGCGGCTAGCCTTAAACCGCTTATGGCAAAAACAAAGGTGCCAACAAGATCAAGGACGTAGATTAAAGTCATGAGAAAAGATCAACAAAAAAGGCGTTCTTTCAGGAACGCCCATTTTGTTAAGAACAGTTTCACCACTATATGGCGATGCCTATAAAGGATTTAAATGCTATTCCCATTAAACCCGTAATCAACATGGTTAATCCCAAACCCTTTAATCCATCGGGTACATCAGAGTACTTCAGCTTTTCACGAATAGCAGACAGTGCAATAATGGCTAGAGCAAAACCTACACCGGAGCCAAAACCGAAAACGGAGGCCTCTGCTATGGTGTAATCTCGTTGTACCATAAAAAGTGAACCTCCAAGGATAGAACAGTTCACCGCGATGAGGGGCAAAAAGATACCTAAAGATCCATAGAGCGCAGGAGAAACCTTTTCCACTATCATTTCTACCAATTGCACCATTCCCGCTATAATGGCGATAAACATAATGAATTGTAAAAACTCAAGGTTTACTTCAGCAAATTCAGCGCTGATCCAAGTCAGCGCTGCTTCTTTTAATATAAATTCTTGAAGTAACCAGTTAATGGGTACTGTTATCGTTAATACGAATACAACCGCCATACCTAGACCGATGGCTGTAGTTACTTTTTTTGAAACGGCAAGAAAAGAACACATCCCTAAGAAATAGGCAAATATCATGTTGTCAATAAAGACCGCTTTAATACCTAAACTCAATAAATCCATGATCTCAATTAGTTATGTTCTACGTATCCCGTTTTCGCTCGCTGTACCCAGATTAAAACTCCTAGTACAACGAAAGCGCCAATTGAATCAACCATCAGACCATTGGTAGGAAAGTTCTCAATACCAATCGCCTGAAAAACTTTGAAATCAAAAATTGAACCCGACCCCAACAATTCCCTAAAAAAGGCAACAGTTAATATAATCCAAGCATACCCGAAACCACTTCCGATTCCATCTAGGATTGAATCATACGGCTTGTTACCCATGGCAAAGGCTTCCAAACGTCCCATCACAATACAGTTGGTGATAATTAAACCAACAAAGGCACCTAGCACTTTGTACATTTCGTAATTATAAGCTTTAAGTACCTCACTGACCAACGTTACCAAAGTAGCAATAACGGCTAGCTGAACAATAATTCTAACACGGTTGGGTACAAGATTCCTAATCAGGGAAATAATAAGGTTAGCGAAGACAATCACAAACACCACCGCAATAGACATAATTAAGGTAGGCTCCATTTTTACCGTTACCGCTAAGGCAGAGCATATGCCCAGCACCTGTACGGTAATCGGGTTGTCCTCATTTAAAGGATCAGTAATGAATGCTTTCCTTCTTTTCGACAGAAGAGCCTCAGCGGGCTTTTTTGCAACCGCTACGTCTTCCGTCTTTTCTAAAGTTTCGGTACTCATATTTTTATCGTTAGGTCGTTACTCAAAAACCTGATTTCTACTTTTAAAGTTTGGCTGTTACTTCGTTTTTTATGGATTTAAAGTAGCTTTCATAATAGTTCAAATAGGCTTCAAGCATGTCATTCAAGCCTCTGCCGGTAATTGTGGCACCTGACATACCATCTACCTGATGCTCTGAAAGATTACTATTTCCTTCACCTTTTACCATATTGACGGATACTATGGTGCCGCTTTCGTCTCTCACCTTTTTTCCAACGTACCGGTTCTGAATTTCAGCGTTACCTATTCTTGCACCAAGACCTGGTGTCTCCCCGGTATGATCGAAGGATGCCCCTACAATTGTATTCAGATCAGACTCTAAAGCCACGTATCCCCAGATAGCGTTCCATAGGCCGGCACCATAAAGCGGTAGAATGTAAGCGTCAACTTTATCTGTCTCCGTTTCATTCATAAATTTAAATACGGGATACATGCGTTCAGAAGGGTCCTTTTTATAGTTCTTAAGTATGCTAACTTCTTCAGCAACCATATTCTCACCCTTTTCATTTTTCTCAATTTCCTGACCGTCTATATCTACTACAAGTGATGCGATTCTTGTATTGTATATATTTAAGATCTCGTCGGGCTTCATTTTGGAAAGCCGTTCGCGATCCATAACCGAAGACAAAATCTGTGTCTTTGTGTCGAGTTCTATTGATTTCTTCTGAGCAGGCGCAAGCCCCTGTGAGGTCAAAGACAATAAACCACCTACGATAATTGTCATTACCGCAGTGAAGACGATGATATATGTGTTAGACTGTTGCACGTTGTAATCTTCTTTTCTTATTTGCGTTTACTACATAATAATCAATAAGTGGCGCAAACACATTCATAAATAGAATGGCCAGCATAATACCTTCCGGGTAAGCAGGGTTAAATACTCTAATCAAAACTGTAAGCAAACCAATTAAGATCCCATAAACCCATTTTCCTGTTTCCGTCTGAGCGGCACTAACAGGGTCGGTAGCCATATAAACTGCTCCAAACGCTAAACCACCCATTACCAGATGATAGTGGGCTGGAAGTTCCATGAATGCATTTGCTCCTATAAGATTAAAAATAAGACCCATTCCCCATGCACCCAAAAACACGCTTAAAATAATTTTCCAATTTCCCGTACCCGTAAGTATCAGGATAATTGCTCCTATCAAACACATGAAAACGGAAGTAGCCCCAATTGAACCAGGATAAAATCCCCAGAACAAATTTGAAAAACTAAACAATCCGTCGGCCCATCCGGCACCATAAGCATTCAATGAAGCTACTACATTTTCTCCAGTGGTGATGGCTTCAGCACCAATAGATAGCGGCGTAGCACCCGTAAAGCCGGCTACAGCCTCATTTCCCGAACCGATATACGACCAAACATCTCCCGATATATCACCGGGATAAGCGAAATACAGAAACGCACGTGCTGTCAGTGCCACATTCAGAATATTCATTCCAGTACCTCCAAAAGCCTCTTTCGCAATGACAACCGCAAACACAGTGGCCAATGCTACTTGCCATAGAGGAATATCCGGTGGCATTACCAAAGGAATTAACATTCCTGATACCAAGAAACCCTCGGCCACTTCATGCCTCCTGATAGAAGCAAATATAAACTCGACTGATAATCCAGTCGCATATGATACCACCACAATGGGTAGTACCTGAATTGACCCCGTTATGATAATATCCAGTACACCGGCTTCCGGTTGGCCGATGGCTAAATAATGCTGAAGCCCGGTGTTGTATATCGCAAATAACAAACATGGAATGAGCGATATAATGACAGTCATCATCAAACGCTTTGTATCAATGGCATCTCTTATCTGAGCTCCCTTTACTCCCGTAGTATCTTTAGGAGCAAACAAAAGCGTGTCATGTGCTTCATAAATAAAATAGAACTTCTCCCACTTTCCGCCTTTTTCGAAATTAGGTTTAACTCGATCCAAGGCATCTCTTAAAACCTTCATATGTTCTCTTTCTTAAAATTAGCTATACTGCATTAAATCCAAACCTTCTCTTATAATTTCTTGTATCTCTTGCTTTGACACATCCACAAACTCACAGAGTGCAAGGTCCTCTTCAATCACTTCATAAATTCCTAACGCTTCCATGTCATCAAAATCCTGAGCAAGTATGGCCTTTATCAAATATGTCGGTAATACATCCATAGGAAGCACTTGCTCAAAAACCCCGGTTTGCACAAAAGCTCTAACTTGTCCTTTTTTGTTCGTATCGACCACAAACTCCTTTTTAGGATTCAAGAAAGACAATAATCCAAAAGCTCTTTGAAAACTGAGTTTATTCGTCGAGGGCTTTATCCATCCGAATAGTTCATAATAATCACCTTCTGGTATAACAGTCACTTGGTTATCAAAAAAACCAATATGACCATCTGCCTCTATCTTTTCACCTGTCAGAACATTTCCGGTAATGTATCTAACGTGATCGCTCTTTAGATTGTCCGCAACAAATTTTTTAATGGAGGCCCCTGTATAGGTTTTATAATACTGGGGATTTTTTACTTCTGAACCTGTTAAAGCGATTATCCTGGAAGCATCATGCACACCCTCCAAAAACAACTTTCCAAATTGAATGACCCCAAACGGATTGATAGTCCAGACGACTTCACCCTTACTAATAGGATCCAAATGATGGATCTGTACCCCAACATTACCCACGGGATGCGGACCTGAGAACTTATTTACTTCCACGTTTTTAGCGTGCTCAAATAAGCTGGACACTTCTGTCTCGGCATTTGTATTTACGTGTACTTTACCAGAAGTTAACTTCTTAAGCAGATCAAGCCCTGCTTGAAAATATTGTTCTTGCCCTTTAAAGAGTATTTGGTAATCCGGTGCAAGCGGATGACTGTCGAAAGCGGAAATAAAAATTGCCTTCGGTGTAGTATCTACGTCTGCGATAGTACCATAGGGCCTTTGAATGAGGTTAGGCCATACGCCACCTTCTAAAAGTTGCTCAACTATCTTCTCTCTCGACAAATTCGCCAAATCTGAAACTGAGTGGGTTTTAAACGTTTCGAATTCTAACTTTTTGTCGGCGAGGATCACGACTTCCAGTAGTTTCCTTTTAGCACCCCTTTTGATGTCTACGATTTCGCCGCTC
>JBCCIX010000111.1:0-10811 GCA_039028075.1 Bacteroidota bacterium
CCTTGCGCTTTGATAAACTTTCCAATGGCTTGGGCAATATCGCCTTTGTAAAAGGCATCCCGACCTCCTTTGGCTATCTTCCGATACGTGTTGGCCAAATATGGGTTTTTGTAAATCTCTCCCTCCTGAGGCAGCGTACCCTCGTTTTGGGTTTTGTAGGTGTCTTCTATATTAGGGAAGCCTTTAGACTCGAAAAAAGGAATGCTGCGCTGCATATACCAGGCGATAAGCTCGGTCAAAGGAAAGCCCTTTTCAGCGTAATCGATGGCCGGAGCCAGAATGTCAGCCATAGGTTTTGATCCGAATTTTTGGTGAAGTTCAAACCATCCATCCACGGCTCCGGGGACACTGACGGGCAGCGGTCCATGGGAAGGAATTTTCTGCATGCCTTCTTTTTCAAAATACCTAAGACTAAGTTTTTGAGGTGACCGACCGCTTGCATTCAGTCCGTACAACTGCTGCGTTTTTCCGTCCCATACAATGGCAAAAAGATCTCCGCCAATACCACAACCTGTGGGCTCCATAAGTCCAAGGGCCGCATTTGCGGCAATGGCTGCGTCAATGGCATTCCCTCCACTTTTGAGGATATCAAGGCCAATCTGTGTGGCCAATGGGTGGCTCGTCGCCACCATTCCATTTTGACCCAGCACTTCCGAGCGCGTAGCAAAAGGTTCTCCGGTAATTCGATCCTGCCCATTCGTGTTATGAGCAACTAACGCGATAAGAAAACCCGAGATGAGTAATTTCATGAAAAGCGGGTTTGAGTGTCTAAATACTATGAGAAAATGGTCTGCTATCATCGTTGAAAAGGTAATAATAATTTAAGTGTTTCAATAAAGAGGCCCGCAATGGCTTGCTTTTTAATAATATGCAATTATCATACTTTATTATCTATGAGAATAGGATGGAAAGCCAGCGTACTTTTTCCTTTTGACGTAAACTCTACATCTATCCTTCCCAGGTTAATTCCCGCCCATCCCACCTGGTTGATGGCGGTAGTAAATCCGTCTTGGTTTGTAACAAGCAGAGGTTCATCCATAAAGGTATGCGTATGGCCTCCTAAAATAATATCTATTTCGCTTACCGCCCCAGCCAGGATTTTATCAGAAGGTCTTGAAGATTCTCCGTAGTCATACCCTAGATGGGACAGACAAATAATTAAATCACACTGTTCGGACTGAAGCTGCTGCACCATTTCGCGTGCAATGGCAATGGGGTCTTGATACACGGTATTGCCGTACATTGACGCGTTTACCAGGCCCTCTAGCTCTATACCCAAACCGAAAATTCCAACTTTAAATTCGTCCTTTTGAAATATTTTATACGGCAGGACCTGGCCTTGAATCACGTTCTTCGAAAAATCGTAGTTAGCGTTTAGATACGGAAAATTCGCGAACTGCATGGCATAGCTCAGACCTTTCAGCCCATTATCAAATTCATGATTTCCAATAGTGGTAGCGTCATAACCCATTTCACTCATGAGCTTTAATTCTAATTCCCCGCCAAACATGTTAAAGTAGGGAGTACCCTGAAACACGTCTCCAACATCGAGTAGAAGTATGTTTTTTTCTTCACTACGCACCTTTTTTATCGCGTTGGCACGTGCAGCCATTCCTCCCAATCCCTGATATCGACCTTCCTTAAAGGGCTCTATGTGCGAGTGCATATCATTCGTATGAAGAATAGTCAGTTTCTTACCTTCCAAACTTGGCTTACAGCTACTTAGAATAGTAGGAGAAATGGCCAATGAGGTGGAAGCTGCCATTGATCTCATTAAAAACTCTCTTCTTTTCATTCGTTAGATATGGTTACGAAGTTTAACATTTCTAAATGGATAGAATCTCCTTTAGCGGTTTGTTGCCTGATCTCCGTAATGATCATATCCCTTAGTTTCAAAGACGGAACATCTAATCTCTTGAGTGGTTTTAATAGCTCAAAGCCACTTCCTCCATTGGCCAGATAGTCACTTACCGACAAGGTGTACATTCTATTAGGATCGATCTCTTTTCCATCGACAAGAATGTTCTCAACCCCTGATGCGGCTACATGATAGCTTACCGGCCAGATCATGCTTCTACCGGTTTGACCAATAAACTGTATGGTTTGAACTAAAGTGTCGCCAGGGATCTGTAGTAGCATCATTTCGTTTTCAAAAGGCATCACTTCGAATACCTCGCCTAAAGTAATAGGCCCCTTATTGATTGGTGCTCGAAGCCCCCCATGATGGTTCATAATGGCTACATCCACTTCCTTCTTGAAATAGAAAATGGACTGATCTCTCAATAACTTCGTTACAAAGGTTCCTAGCAAGGACTCGTATTCTCCCCGAGTGGTCAGATCATGTGAGGCATATCCTATGATCTCCCCCATGGTGGAATCTAATTTTTCCCGGTAAGGAGCAATAATCGCTTCAATATCTTCTGAGCTGTTTAGGTCGGTATTAATTTCAACTGGGGACCACGAATACGAGAGGCTATAGTCGCTGGGACTTGAGCAAGAAACAAAAAAAATGAACCCGACAGTGAGCCAATATATTGTACAAGAATCGAGCGGTGACTGCTTCATACTTTGGACTAAGATTCGTTTGGATGGATTAAGTTAACTGCAAATTCTTATTTAAAATAGCTTTTTATTGCCCTATACTAAATTTCATCATATTAATACAGCGGGTCTTCTTTATGGATTAGTAGCACGTAATATTTACTAAAGATTTATTACCAGAATTTATTATCGATCATAGAAATAAGTGACATTCCTGCCGCTGCGCCGGAAACAAAAACATTCCATTCCCTGTGCTTGACGTTAACTACATTGAGGCAAAGAAAGGAGACAAAAACAATGATGAATACTACTAACAATTGACCCAATTCGATACCAAGATTAAAACCTAATAAAGGAATTAAAATGGAGGAGTCGCTCATTAGCAATGCTTTGAAGTAATTCGAAAAATCCATGCCGTGGATAAACCCAAAAAATAATGCCATAATATAGTTACGACCCATTTTTGTAGATTGCGAGGGGGACGTCTTACCAAGTACGTTATGCAAAGCGGTAATAAAAATAGTGGTCGGGATCAGAAACTTGATGATACTTGAAGCAATAGAAAAAGTACCAAATGACACAAGAGCTAACGTTACGCTATGTCCTATGGTAAAGGCCGTCACTAAAATGAGAATATTTTTCCACTGCTCAATTTTGTAGACTGCACAAAGCACAATCAAAAAAAGGATGTGATCGTACCCGCCTAAATTGGAAATATGTTCGAAGCCTAGCTGTAGATAAAAAGGAAATGAGTGCATACTAAAAACTCAGCCGGTGTGTGGTGGTCTTTTTATTCAACATCAAACTTTTAGATTCGCCGTCAACATGAACGTAGATTATGTTGTTTTGGTCAAAGAACAAGTCGGTAAAAACAGCATTTTTGATTTCCAAAGAGTTGAGAGGTTGCGTTTGTTGATACTCGAAAAAGACACCTAAGGCTACATTATCTCCTTCACCGCTAAGCTTCTTACTTTCGATGCTCAAGTCTACCTTTTTTCCATTGGCTTTTACATAGAAGAACTCGTTGAGATAATCGAGCAAAAGTTGATTAGCCCGGGCAGATTCATTAGGTTGACAGAAGGCAAGTTCAGTACTATTGGGGTCAAAAACTAAAGCCTCGTTCACGTCCATTAAAAAGAGCTTAAGATCGATGGTTAGTAATTGCTTACTACTTGTGTACTCAATTTCACATAGTGATAACCTAAGAGGATGTGCATTTACGTGACCATACTGTCCTGTTAGGATAAACAAAAAACACAGTCTGCAAACGACCTTAGATCTCACAGCTTAGGATAAATCACCGGATTGTATCTGTTCGGCAACGGCTTGTACTTCTTTAAAAACACGGATCAAATTACCACCCCATATTTTTTGAATCTGCTCTTCGGTATATCCACGTTTCACCAACTCAATCGTAATATTCATAACTTCGCTGGCATCGAAGACACCTTCGATACCCCCACCTCCATCGAAATCACATCCTATCCCTACATGATCAATTCCTGCTACTTTAACGATATGATCAATATGATCTACCACATGTTCAACTGTAGCTGGCGGAACAGGGTACTTTTCGTCTAATTCGTTAAATGCCTGGCGCAGTGCAGCTCTTTCTTCTCGTGTCATTTCACCCGCAGGTTTCCTGCCGGCTCTGAGTGCTGCTACGGCAGAATCTCGTTCAGGATTAGTCGGTACTTCGCGCAAGTAGTTGGCTAGCATGGTCATTTGTACGACTCCTCCATTTTTCGCCATCAACTTTAGCATTTCATCAGTCATATTCCGCTGATGATCGGTAACGGCCCGTGCATTTGAATGACTGGCGATAATTGGCGCTTTGGATAACGCAATAGCATCATAAAACACGCTATCGTTCCCATGGGATACATCTACCATAATGCCGAGACGATTCATTTCTTTGACTACTTCTGTTCCAAAATCACTGATGCCACCATGCTCCGTTCCATCAGGGTCGGTGGCGGAATCGGCTAAATCATTGTTTGAAGAATGTACCAAAGTGATGTAACGCACTCCTTTTTCAAAATACAGCTCTACGTTAGAGATGTCCTTCCCAATGGGATAGCCATTTTCAATACCTATATAGATGGCACGCTTACCCTCTTTTTCAAGCGCATAGGCATCATTCGGGTTCAGCGCGAGCCCTACAATAGCTGAATTCCTTTCGGTCGATGTTCTGATGGAATCAATCATTTGAAGACACAAGGCTTTAGCCCGGGTGTTGCCGTCGTCATCACGAATATCTTGCGCTACGAATGCGGCAAAAAATATGGCATCTAATCCTCCCTCTTTCATCCGGGGATAGTCCACCTTTGAACCGGTTTCTTCAGGATCGTGGCGCTCAGCCATATTGAAACCCGGTTCTATCATGCGAAGTGGGGTATCGGCATGCGTATCTAAGGTAAGTACTCGATTATGAATTTCGAGGGCCTTTGAAATAAGTGCTTCTTCCGCGTCGGTTTTGCCTTCTTCACTGGGTTTGGGCGTACAGCTGAGCACGACTGAAAGGGTCAGCAGGAAAAGGAGATGTTTACGAGATTGATTATGCGTCATGATTTGGCGTTTGGTTGATTTTTAACTCTCAATTTACATTAGTTCGACAAAAGAATAAAATCCCTATTGCCACCAGCTGTTGATACACCATCCACGCATTTATTTTTGTTGTAGCCCTACTGCCGCTGAATAGGTAGCTGTTTCTTTACCAGAAGAGCTTTATGAAAAGGCTAGTGTCGAAGATCTTACCTAATTACTATCAATTTGCTTGAGTAACAATTCTACGGACTTTTTCAATTGTGCATCCTGTCCAACAGCTCGGCTTCCAGGGGGATTATCTATGATCACATCGGGTACAGCCGGCCCATTCTCCATATTTTCACCTGTGGCTTTTACGTACCAGGCTCTGAACGGCATTCTTACAAAGGAACCATCGAGCAATCTCTGCCCACCGGTTGAAATTACCGCTCCAAATGTGGGCATACCTACAAGTGTACCTATATCCAACGTCTTGTAAGCATGTGAGAAAATCTCAGCATTAGAATAGCTGCTCTCGTTGCACATCGCTATGGAAGGTTTAGTCCATGCAGAAAGAGGTAGTCTTTCACTGTAAGGATAGTATTGCTTAAATTCATTATTTTCCTTCAAGCTTTTAGCCGCACCTCTGGGGATAGTATAGGCATGCTGCTTTACATTAAGCACAGCCATTAAATAGTCAGTTGTCCATCCTCCGCCATTGTAGCGTACATCAATAACAATCCCTTCTTTGCCCAATCCACTCGCCATGAGCTCACGCTCGAAACGCTCAAAACTCGGGAGATTCATCCCTCGAATATGGATGTACCCTAAACGACCATTAGAGTACTTTTCAGTTACGGCCTGCTTTTCCTGGATCCACTCCTCGTAAAGTTGGGTGGTTATACTACGTGAAGGCCTGATCACCACTTCTCTTGAATTACCCTCTGTGCCTTTCACCTCAAGTAGCACTTGATTATCGGTCTCCCCTGCCAGAAATTCATAAAAGTTGGTATTAGATTCTATTTTCTGTCCATTAACAGATGTAATGAGATCACCCACATACAGCTTACTCTTTAGTTTGTCCGCAGGGGTATGTGGCACAATACGTGTTACCTTCACACCTCTTTTTTCCGGCTGTACCTCTATGCCAAGCAGTCCGGTACGCTCCCTTTGTGTTTCTTCATCGTTACCACCTCTTAAGCCCATGTGACTAGCGTTAAGCTGTCCCAACATTAAGTTAAATACATAATAAAAGTCCTGGGAAGTGGATGCGGACAGTGCCCATTTTTTATACTTCTTTTTTAGCCCCTTCCAATCCTTACCGTGAAAATCAGGATCGTAAAACCCTGCGTAAAGAGCGCTCCATGCTTCCTCGAATATTTGCTCACGTTCACGATTATGGTCAATATTCATCTTAGCAGTGTGGGGTAGTGCAGTAGCTTTGCCACTTTTGCCATCGAGTTTGGAGAGACTGCCTCTTTTCAAGAAATAAAGAGCACTGCCGGTTGGCTCAAGAGATATACCATACGGATTTTGACCCCCTTTAGTAAGTTCCTTAGTTTCTTTACCGTCCCATTTGATACTGTACAAATCTCTACCCGAACTCACGTCGCTACCTGCGGTAAAGTAGATCTTTTCACCATCTTTTGAGACGACAGGAGACCCTTCATTGCCCGGTTTTGAGGTTACTTGAAATAATCTATTGTGAATACTTTCGAAGTCAATTTGTAGCGGTTCTACTTCTTTTTTCTCGTCTTTTTTCTTCTTGTCATTTTCCGGTTCTTCTTCCTCCGTTTCAAAGTAATACCCCTCATCTCTGTCCCTTTGCGTTTTTTCCCAATCTTCTCTTTTCAGCCATACGAACCAAATGTCGTCATCACCATTATTCCGATTAGAAGCAAAGGCGAGTTTAGAACCGTCTTCGCTCCAAAACGGAGCCCGGTCTCTTCTCGGATGCATACTTATATTGACGGGGGCTTTGCTATTGTCAGCCGAATGGATGTAAATGTCACTGTTAAAAGTGAGGTCACTCAGTGAATAAGCTAGCCACTTGCTATCCGGGCTCCATGCAATACCGGAGGGTGTCGACCATCCGTCAAGCAACACTTTTTCATTTTTCAGCTTACCTTCCTCAAGATCGGCCACCAGTAATTTGCCCCGACCTCTTCGAAAGGCTATTTTCTTTCGATCGGGAGACATGACCGGTGAAAATTCGTTCTCATCCGTTTGGGTCAGCCTTATTAGTTCAAATTTTAGCGTTTTGAAAATGTCGCTCTTATTCGGATCGGTAGATTTTGCCATGTACAAATCGTATTGACCATTTCGGTCAGATGTGAAAAGTAAGGTTGAATCACTCAGCCAGGCTATACCTTGATCTCGGAAGGAATGATTTGAAATATTGACTGATCTCTTTTTTTCCTTATCATTCTCTTTAATAAAAACTTCTCCCCTAATCACCATCGCGGTTAATGAGTTGTTGGGAGACACTTGGTATTCACTAATACCATTGGTGAAGGTCTTTTTCTCAACGGGGTCGAAGCGGTAATCGGCCTTAATAGTGATATCGATAGCTTCAGGTTTACCGCCAAAATTCATTTTATAAATCCGCGTATCTCTTTCAAATACCACCCTGTTGCTTTTCACATCAAAGTGCCTTACCCCTTCGTCATTATAGCTCGTGAGTGGGGTCGGTATGCCCTCTGAGGCACCACTACTCTTAATTTTCTGGCTGTGAAGATTATATCTGCCGGATGAAACTCCAATAAAGAGCAGCGTATTATCATCTGCCCAGCGTGGCATGTAGTCATTGGTTTCGTTTTCTGTAATCCTGATATATTGCCTGGTTTTTACATTATATATCCAAACCTCCATATCGGCAGGTCCGGTGTAGCCTTCCCTGGAGACTCTACAAGAACCTCTCACAAAAGCAATCAAATTGCCATTAGGCGATACTGAGGCCATTTTACCCACAGCATCTAAATACCTGATCGGGGTACCTCCTTTCGCAGGTACTGCGTGAATTTCAGAATCCCACTCAATTTGGCGATACGCTCTTGATGAAGAGAAATAGATCGTATTATCAGCCCAATCTGATAACATATCGTTGCTGGAGTGATACGTAACTCTCAAAGGTGTTCCTCCATCTCTACTGATCGTGTAAATGTCTGAATTCCCCCATCGATTGCTTGTAAATGCTATAGACTGGCCGTCGGGGCTCCAAATGGGATTAATCTCATGGGCTTCATGGATAGTCAAGCGCCTTGGTTCCCCACCACTCACAGGTATTCGCCATATATCGCCCTGATACGAAAAAGCGATCGTAGTGCCGTCCGGACTGATGGAAGGCGTTCGTACCAATGTAATGTCAGGCTGTGAAAAACCAATGGCAGGGGTAAGTAATAGAGCTGCGATTAAGGTAGAAAAGTATTTCATAATAATGGGGTTAAAGCATTAGAAACTCAGGAAAATGACCGAGTTAATGAAACGTAGGTATAAACAAAATGGATTAGGAATTTCAAAATAAACGTAACTCAGAGTAAAGATGATGAGCGGTTCTAAGGAAATGGCCTTCTTTGGTCGTATGTCAAGAGGCAGAACTCATGGGGTTATTCTTTTATAAAGTTTGATAATGTCAGGTATTTCCACTTCCTCCAGGGGTTTATCAATGGAGATAATTCCTTTCGCCTCAATTTCATCGGGAAACACGATTAACGTTTTCGTTCTGCGATTTCCGCTAAAAAGACAATGGTAGGAATAATTACTCACCATTACCTCACAAGGAGACCTTCTGAACATTTTAACCCAGGTCGTGACCTCCCGTTTTTTAGACTCTGTGGGCGATAATTCCATCATGTATCTGTTTTGAGATCCAGTTTATACTTGTTGGAGTTAGGCTACGGAGATGAAACGACAAGCTCACCAAACAAAATCGATCCATTTACAACTTTTTTTAACCATTAACGCAAGTATACCGATTATATATTTACTTGCAACAGCGTTGCAAGTAAATATATTTGCATCTTTACCATTAAGTCATTTCCATCGCTGAAAACGTTTGACTCATTGTGATTAGAATCATACGCGCTAGATAGATATGACTGGACCAAGTAGGCCGTCACCCTATTTCTAAGATTAAAATAGCTTCATAGAAATGAGTACAGTGATATGACTACAGAAAAAAAGATCGACAGAGTGACGCAATTACTATCGCAATATCTTGGTCAGAGAGGATTGCGAAAAACTCCCGAGCGGTTTGCTATTTTGGAGGAGATCTACCACAGAGAAGAACACTTTAATGCGGATTCTCTTTATGTTTCAATGCGCAATCGAAACTTTAGGGTGAGTAGGGCCACTATCTACAATACGCTTGAAATATTGCTGGATTGTGAGTTGATCAAAAAGCACCAGTTTGGGGAAAATTCAGCACTTTATGAAAAGTCCTACGGTCTTGGACAGCATGATCACCTCATTTGCGCAAACTGCAATAAGATCATAGAGTTTTGTGATCCTAGAGTTCACCATATCCAAAAGATGATTGAACGTTTTTATGATTTTACCATAACAGATCATTCCTTGAATTTTTACGGAAATTGTCGGAACAAGGAATGTCAAGAAAAAAACACTATTCGCCAACCGTGATCGACTCTAAAGTTCCTCTACAGAGGCATCCGTAATAACAAAGGCGAGTTTGCTTACATCGGTTGAGTTAAGGAAGAGCTTTCCCTGTACATGAAGTCTTTGATCCGTACGAAACCTTGGCTTAGTCCTTCCTAATTCCACCATGGCTACGGACTCGATACCTGCCTGTCCGCAAAAAAAACAACTGGAATTAGGAAATCGAGAGATAATAATCACAGAATCTAACTTAGAGTACGGGAGATAATAGCCACTGAGTGTTACCTCTTTTCCCGTGTGAGCCAACAATTCAGAGGAAAAGATAGGGATACGGTAATAAGCTTCTGCCTCCTCTACAAATTTTCTCTCCAGCGAAATGCCCGCAAATAGGGTCCAGTAGTCAACAGATGAAGATTCGGAAATTAGATCTTGCTCAGGGTGTTCCCCTTGTGGAGAAAGATAGAAAGTCATGGCCACAATCAATAACACAGTAGAAGTTCCCCCCACAATATATAGAGCTATCTTTTTCAACAAGGCTTGGTTTTATCCATGGATACCCGTACTTGCAACAAAGTTGCTTTGTTACATTTTAAAATCACTGGCATCTGAGCAAAGATTTTCGGATTTAAAATGATTGGCTGAAAACTATTTCTACATTTAGGGGCAGTGCTTGGTTACTTCTTCTTGGGCAGTGGTAGTTTTCAGCTTTGAAGAAAAATCTTTTTTCGGAGCTCGCAAGGCACCTTTTTCGGGTTTGAAAAGTTTAGTCGGACCCTACTAATTTTACTATTGCGACGTAAAGTGGATAAAATAAGAATTGGGATCATTAATGTATCGGACCGGGCTAGCCGGGGCGAATATGAGGACCTGCCTGGACGGGAAGTTCAACGGCTTTTGAATTTATGGCTGTCCTGCCCGTGGGAGGCCGTTTATGCGGTCGTTCCGGATGAGCAATCGTTGCTGGAAGAGCAGTTGATGAAAATGGCGGATAAGGATGCCTGCTGTTTATTGGTTACCACAGGAGGAACAGGACCCGCTAAACGGGACGTAACACCGGAGGCCACTATAGCCGTGAGCGAGAAGCTGCTTCCCGGTTTCGGAGAGCAGATGCGACAAGTGAGCTTACACTA